>JAGCNK010000114.1 GCA_017645985.1 Bacteroidales bacterium
GTTATTAATATTAAAATTATTTCAAGGTGCAAAGTTGTGAAAAATATTTTTAGTAGGCAAAAATATTTTTAAAAAGTGTGTTTTTGCACAAAAAAAACGAGGCTGAC
This sequence comes from Bacteroidales bacterium, assembly GCA_017645985.1. Taxonomy (GTDB): domain Bacteria; phylum Bacteroidota; class Bacteroidia; order Bacteroidales; family UBA3824; genus UBA3824. The sequence continues at coordinate 108 of JAGCNK010000114.1, forward strand.
ATTTCGTCAGCCTCGCCGATGATAATGAATAATATGGCTATAAATTCTTTACAATAAGTGTCGAGTTTGTTCCGCCAAAGCCGAAAGAGTTGGAGAGGAACATATCGAAGTGGGCGTCAACTCGCTGTCCGGGGATGTTGAGTTTGGCTGAGTCTTCGTCGGGATTTTCGAAGTTGAGGTTGGCTGCCACAAAGTTGTTTTTCATCATAAGGATCGAATAGATAACTTCGCTTGCGCCCGCCATCCACATTTCGTGACCGGTCTGGCTCTTGGTGGATGTAACGTAGGGTCGGCAGTCGCCAAAGATCTGCGAGATGGCCTTAGCCTCGTTCATATCGCCGATGTGAGTTGAAGTAGCGTGTGCGTTGATGTAGCCTATCTCTTTGATATCCACGTTGGAAAGACGGAGACAGTTTTCCAAAGACTTGGCAGGACCTGCAACGTTGGGCGATGAGATGTGGTCGCCGTTTGACGAGAATCCCCAGCCTTTGATTTCTGCTATTATGTTTGCGCCACGTTTTACGGCGTGTTCGTATTCTTCGATGATTACAGTGGCTGCGCCGCCGCCGGGAACAAGTCCGTCGCGGTCGCGGTCGAACGGGCGGGATGCCTTAGTAGGAGCGTCCTCGCGTGTAGAGAATGCGCTGATGCCGTCGAAGCTGCCCACTGCGTAGGGGTTTACTTCTTGTGCGCCGCCGCATACCACCATGTCTTCCAAACCGTTGCGGATAAGTAGCGAGCCTAAGCCGATGGCGTGGCTGCCGCTTGCGCATGCGCCTGAGATAGTCAGGTTGATGCCTCTGAGGTGGAAGATACAGCCGAGGTTCATTGTAACGGTAGAGTTCATCGACTGGAAAATGCCGCCTGAACCAATCAGCGTGGTGTTCTTTTTCTTAAACATAGTTTCTACGCTTTTGTATACCGGCTCTGCGCTGGAGTCGTTGCCGTAGAGAAGACCAACGCTGTTGGCGTCCAGATAGTCCTGGTCGATTTTTGCGTTGTTGAGGGCTTCTACGGTTGCCACGTAGGCGTATTTAGCCTGCTCGGGCATAAATACACGTTGTGCGCGGGAGAGTTGTCCTTTTAGGTCGGGAACGTCGAGTTTTGATGTAAGTCCCGAGCGGAAACCCAATTCTTTGCGCACGGGGTCTAAAACGATGCCCGACACGCCGTTGTAAAGCGAGTTTTTAACTTCGTCAAGATTTTTGCCGAGGCACGAGTATATACCCATGCCGGTGATTACTACTCTTTTTTCCATGTATTTTTTGTTAAAATGTTGTCTAACTTATCAAATAAACGTTTTCTTAATTCAATTGTTTCTGCGAGACCCTTGCCGCGGCGCTTGTTCTGGCTGCGTTTTGACTTGATGCGGTATCTCCATTCGCGTTTCAGTCCGATGAATGTCTGACGGTAGTTCCATGCGAACAATCCTAAAAACGGCAACAATATCACATGTATTGTGGCATAGAGCCAGTTCCAAAAGTATCCTTCCAAGACGAAGAAGATGCTGTAGACCAGCGGAAACGCTATGAGCGCACCCACGGCGAACCTTATGCCGCCCACAAACATGGTCATGTGTCCGTTGCCAGCCTTGAATTTTTTGGTGATGGGCTGCGGCGACAAAAATATCAAAATATTAGGAATCGACGCCACAACAAACAGCGGGAATAGGCATATCAGCGACAAAAGACGGAAGATGAAGCTGCCTGTGCGGAACGGCTTGTCGAAGTTTTCGTCGGCAATGCGGAAACGTCCGCAGTTCTTTTTCAGTGTGGCTGCCTCGCTGTATATCTCTTCGATGACTTCGGGCTGCTGCGCCTTGATGTCTTCGAGCTCTTTGAAGAGGGCCTTGTCGGATTCAAGCTTGTCGGGCAGGTATGCGGGGTCGCCGCCGCAGAGCTTGCAGTAGCGCTTGCCGTATGTCTCACGTATGTGGTCGATAGATTCGTAGTTGTCTAAGTCGGTGATGTTGAGCATCATCGACGAAATCTGCTCCCTTACCAGGTTGTTGACCGTGCGCTGAACGGTGCGGGGCTTGGTTTGGAACAGCTCGTAGTACGGCATCAGCGAAATTGGCTTGCCGCACACTATCATCATATCCTCGCGGAATTTGAAATAGTTGCTGTAATGGTTGCAGATGGGCAGTATTACGATGTCGGTTTTGAACTCAGATTTTTTCACCGCGTCGAACGCCATGCGCAGGTATCCCATCGAAAACTCGCCGAGCCAGCGTTTGTCTTGGTTGAGGGCTTCGGGAAATATCAGCACTGTGCCGCCGGAGAGTATTCTTTCGCCCGCTTCGGCAAAGATGTCGTAGTTGTTTTTGAGGGCGTCCATTCCGTCGAAGTCAATGCGGAACGCCGGCAGCAGGTATATGCTTCGCAACAGCTTGCCAAGGAAAGGACGGTTGAATGCGTCGGCACGGGTGAATATGCTTACAATGCGGTCGCGGAAGGCAAATTCCACACCGAGAGCATCGTTGAGGGCGTTCTGGTGGTTCGACGCTATGATAAGAGGAGTGCCTTTGGCAGGTATATTCTCTCTGCCCAATACGTATATGTTCTTGTAATATACGTTGTTGTGGCATACTCTCAGGTAATTTCGCATTATCCTGAAAAACGCTTCTCCCAATAGGCTTCTCTTTTTTTTCTTCAGCATAGTGGTTCGGGTTTAGAGGTTTTGACGAAATGAGTCGGCTAAATGGAAACGCTTTACAAGGCGCTGTACGGCGAATTTGCCAGTAACGAGAGCGTTTGGCAGTCCTCCCGGTGTCTGTAGCCACTGTCCGGCGAGGCAGAGGTTGTCGATGCCGTCGATGAAGCCGCGGTGAACGAGCTTGGGTGCGTAGGGTGTTTGTATAAAACCCATGTACGAACCTTTGTACGAACCCAAATATCTGTTGAAACTTTTTGGAGTGCAAATTTCTACCAACGATAGTTTGCCTTGATATTGTGGGTAA
>JAGCNK010000017.1 GCA_017645985.1 Bacteroidales bacterium
GCAAGCAACTGATTGCCAAGACAAATGCCCATAATCGGACGGTCTTGCTGCAAAGCCTTCTTGATGTTTTCTACTGTGGCAGTGCATTTTGCGGGGTCGCCGGGTCCGTTTGAGATAAACAGTCCGTCGTAATCTTCGTTGATAAAGTCATAGTCCCAAGGCACGCGCTTGATGGTAACGTCGTGTTTCAAAAGGCAGCGGAGAATGTTGTTTTTCATTCCGCAGTCTACCATCAGCACCTTGTAACTGCCTGAGCCGTAGGTGGTAATCTCTTTTGTAGAGACTTGCTCCACAAGGTTGTCTTGGTTGGGGTCGTAGAAAGGAATGTCGTCGATGTCGAAAATGATTTTGCCGGGCATAGAGCCGTATTCGCGGAGTTTTTTGGTGAGCGCCCTTGTGTCGATGCCGCAAATGCCGGGCACCTGCCACTCTTTGAGCCAATCACCAAGGCTCTTTTTAGAATCCCAATGGCTGTAACGGTCGGAATAGTTGGATATAACAAGAGCCGAACATTGAATCCTGTCCGACTCGAAAAATTTGGAAACCCCGTTGACCTTTTCGTCGCCGGGCACGCCGTAGTTGCCAATCATAGGGTAGGTGGGAATAAGAATCTGCCCCTTGTAACTTGGGTCGGTGAGGCTTTCGGGGTAGCCTGTCATAGCGGTGTAAAACACCAACTCGCCCGCCGCCGATTTTTCGTAGCCGAACGAGAGACCCTCGTATTCGCTCCCGTCGGCAAGTTTCAGAATTGCTTTCTTCATTGCTTTGTAATTAATTACGTCGCCGCAAAATTAGCAATATTTTGGGGATGTGGGCATACGTGGAAAACTGAAAAAGGAGGTTAATTTATTGTTAAAAAACACACATTTCCACATCCGGCAACCGTAGATAGAAAAAAAACAGTACTTTTGCACACTCAAATATATCATATTATGAAGAATATACTGTCAGTTTATACCATACCATACCTTGTGCTGCTCGTTGTGGTAACTGGATTGATGATTGCATATCCCAAACTGGAGCTGCATCTGATGCTCAATTCTCATCACACACAGTTGCAGGACACATTCTTTAAATATTATTCCGTTTTGGCAGAATGGCCGTTGTACGTGCTTATGTTTATCCCTTTGTGTTTCAAGCAGTTTAGGGTAACTATCTTCTTTGCCATAAGCGAAATGTTGGCTGGTGCTATATCATATTCGGTTAAGCACTCTATCAGTACCGACCGCCCTATGCGTGCGTTTGAGAGTTATCCGGATATGGTCCTGCCTTTGGTAGAGGGCGTGGATCTTCATCATAGCAACTCTTTTCCCTCGGGACACACGTCCACATTCTTTGTGTTTTTCACCGTTTGCGCTATAGTTTTGGCATACTACTATCACCAAAAAGCCGATCCTGCCAACCGTAAAACAAGAATTTGGACTATTGTGGCACTTTTGGCACTGCTTATCCTTGCCGTGCTGGGCGGCTATTCACGGGTATACCTTTCGCAGCATTTTCTCATCGATGTTACAGTGGGCAGCTTGATCGGTTTTGCCGTCACCTACATAGTTTATTTCTTTGGCAAAAACAAGATTTTTAAAACTTCTAAAGAGAATGAAAAACAATAAAATAATGGAATATTTGCGTAAGCCTATTACGCTTTTTAAGTTTTCGTGTGTTGTCAGCTTGGTTACCTTGCTGCTCTACAACATCCCGTTTTTTAATTATGTATCCGACAATTCCAACGAATCGGTTGGAGGAAAGATATTCTTAGTGGTGTCGCTGGTGATAGTAATGCTGGCGCTCAACTTCCTGACCACCTATCTTGCAGTGTTTCTGATGCGTAAGGTGGGACGTGTGCTGCTTGCTATCCTTGCCATTCTCAATTCTGCGGCGGTGTATTTCATCATCACCTACGGAGTAATGATCGACGGCACAACAATCGAAAACGTGTTCAACACCAGATATTCCGAGGCGTCGGGCTTTTTCAGCTGGTCGCTGTGGCTGTTTATTATAGCTTTCGGCGTTCTTCCGGGTCTGTACTGCATTCTTCGTCCTATTGTGTACGAGTCGTTTAAAAAACTGGCTATCTGTTTCGGAAGCGCGTTGGCGATAGTGATTGCGGTATTGCTGATGAATATCAGCCACACACTTTGGATTGGACAGCACGACACCGAACTGGGAGGATTGCTACAACCTTGGTCGTATATCGTAAACTCAGTCAGAGTGCTAAACAGCAACCACGAAGCACAACTGGAGGAGATCAAGCTGCCCGACGGCGAGATTACTGACGATAAGAAAACCGTTGTGGTGCTTGTGATAGGCGAGTCGGCACGAAAAGCCAACTTCCAACTGTATGGCTATCAGCGTGAAACAAATCCTCTGCTGTCGAAACAGGACGGACTGAAAGTTTATCAGGCCAATTCATGTGCCACATACACCACTGCCGGAGCAAAAGCAATTCTTGAACCGATTGACAGCGGCGACCTTAACGAGCTGCTGCCCAACTACGCATTCCGCACTGGTGTGGATGTGTCGTGGCGTTCGTCTAACTGGGGCGAGCCTCCTATCCATATCGACGAGTATCTCACCGATTCCGACCTTGCAGAAAAATATCCCGACGCCGACAAGTCATACGACGGAATTCTTATTTCGCATCTTCGTGAGCGCATAGAGTCGAGCACCAAAAACAAGGTGCTGATTGTGCTGCATACAAGCACAAGCCACGGTCCTAAGTATGCCGACAAATATCCCCAGGAGTTTGAAATTTTCTCACCTGTGGCAAAGAACGTGGAAGAGGGCGAGAAAAACCTCGACCTTCTGGTTAACGCCTACGACAACACAATATGCTACACCGACTTTCTGTTAGACAGCATTGTGAACACTCTGCGCTCTATGACAGAATGGAACAGGGCTATGATCTATATTTCAGACCATGGCGAATCTTTGGGCGAAAACAATATCTTTATGCACGGACTGCCTCTGAAGCTCGCTCCATCGGTGCAATATGAAATACCGTTCCTTGTGTGGATTTCGGATAATTTCAGAACCTACAAGCCTGACAACGAATTGCCCGAGGTTTTGGAACAGCATTTCATTTTCCACTCAGTGCTCAACCTGCTATCTATCAAGTCGCCGGCTTACAAACCGGAGTTCGACATTTTTAAGGCCGACAACCTACAATAATCCCGCCCTGATAAATTCCACAAACAACGGGTGCGCCTTGGTGGGACGGCTTTTGAATTCGGGGTGGAACTGACACGCTACAAAGAACTTGCATTTTGGATTCTCAACCATTTCTACAAGGTCTAACTTGCCGTTGATGCCCGAAAATACCATTCCTGCGTCGGAAATCTGTTTGCGGTAGTGGTTGTTGAACTCGTAGCGGTGACGGTGACGTTCCACAATATGCTCCGAGCCATATGCCTTGCAAGCCATTGTGCCTGAGGTGATTTCGCAGTCGTAGTTGCCGAGACGGAGCGTTCCGCCCATATTGGTAACGTTTTTCTGCTCTTCCATAAGGCAGATGACGGGGTTGGGTGTCTTGGGGTCAAACTCGGTGGATGTGGCGCCGTTGAGACCTGCCACGTGGCGTGCAAACTCGATGACGGCAATCTGCATTCCGAGGCAGAGGCCAAGATAAGGAACATTGTTTTCGCGTGCGTAACGGCAGGCACGAATCATTCCCTCGATACCTCGTCCGCCAAATCCTCCGGGAACGATTATTCCGGCAAAAGGTTTGAGTAACTCGTTGACTTGCTCATCGTTGAGGGTCTCGATTTTTTCAGAATCCACATAATCAACGTGAACACGTGTGCCGAATTTGTATCCTGCGTGTTTAAGTGCTTCTGTAACACTGATATAAGCGTCTTGAAGATGAGTGTATTTGCCCACCAAAGCCACGTGCATATCCTTTTTGAGAGTGTCGACGGTGTGCACCATATCGGTCCAAAACTTGATGTCGTATTTGCTGCGTTTCAACTGCAACTTCTTGATAATGATTGTATCAGCCTTTTGCTTATGGTAGAGTAGGGGAATCTTGTAGATGTTGTCCACGTCGGCGCTTGAAATAACGCAATCGGCTGAAACAGAACAGAATAGACCAATTTTGCCACGAACATCGTTGTCGAGCATTACGGGAGTGCGGCAGACGATGATGTCGGGTTGGATTCCCTTGCCGCGCAATTCTATTACAGAGTGCTGTGTAGGCTTGGTTTTCAGTTCGTTAGACCCGAAAAGAGCCGGCACGAGGGTGGTGTGTATAAATAGAGTGTCCTCGGGAGGATTGTCGAGTTTTACCTGACGAAGTGCTTCGAGAAACGCCTCAGACTCAATGTCGCCGATAGTTCCGCCAATTTCGGTAATCACCACGTCGGCACCCGAAGTGCGGGCAGCCTCGTAAATCTTGTTTTTGATTTCGTCGGTAACGTGGGGGACAATCTGAACCGTTCCGCCGAGAAAATCGCCCCTGCGCTCCTTGTCGATAACGGTCTTAAACACCTTGCCCATAGTGATGTTGGAGGTGTAGTTCATCTCCTCGTCGATAAAACGCTCGTAGTGACCGAGGTCGAGGTCGGTTTCGGTTCCGTCGGCCGTTACGAACACCTCGCCGTGCTGATAGGGGCTCATCGTGCCCGGGTCCACATTGATATAGGGGTCGAATTTCTGCATAAACACCTTGTGTCCGTGAGCCTTCAACAAAAGGGCGATGCTCGACGCCGTAATACCTTTTCCCAAACCGGAAACCACGCCTCCGGTAACAAATATATATTTTGCCATTGTGATTATTTTTGTTTAAAATTATTTGGCAAAATTACCAACTGCAATACGAATCACAAATACGCAAAAGACTGATTTTGGATGGGGGAGGAGTAAGGGAAATACGGA
>JAGCNK010000115.1 GCA_017645985.1 Bacteroidales bacterium
CATCGCTCCCGGTTACGACCAGGAGGCTCTCGAAATACTCGAAACCAAAAAGAACCGCATCATCTTGGTTCAGAAAATCACCAAGACTCCCACAACGCTCGTACGCTCGGCTCTCAACGGGTTCCTCTATCAGGAACGCGACCTCAAGACAGAGACTCCCGAAGACCTCACAAGCGTTACCGACAAGAAACCCACCCAGCAGGAAATCGAAAGCATGCTGTTCGCCAACAAGATTGTAAAGCACTCAAAATCAAATGCAATAGTACTTGCCAACCACAAGCAGCTGTACGCATCGGGCATAGGACAGACCTCACGTGTTGACGCGCTCAAACAAGCCATCGAAAAAGCCAAGAGCTTCGGATTCGACCTCAACGGCGCAGTTATGGCATCCGACGCATTCTTCCCGTTCGGCGACTGCGTGGAACTTGCTCACAATGCGGGCATTACAAGCGTAATCCAACCCGGTGGCAGCGTTCGCGACAACGAAAGCATCGACTACTGCAACAAAAACGGCGTTGCGATGGTCTTCACTGGTGTACGCCACTTTAAACACTAAAATATTTCGGCGGAGAAATCCGTTCTTTAAAATACGTTACAAGAAAAACAAAAGCAAAATATGGGATTATTTTCATTCTTTACACAGGAATTGGCGATGGACCTTGGCACGGCCAACACGGTCATCATCATGCACGACAAAATCGTGGTTGACGAGCCGTCCATCGTAGCAATTGACCATATCTCGGAAAAAACAATCGCCATAGGTATGAAAGCGCAACTCATGCACGGTAAAACGCATGAGAACATCCGCACAATTCGTCCCCTTCGCGATGGTGTGATTGCAGACTTCAAGGCAGCCGAGATGATGATTCGCGGAATGATAAAGATGGGCAATAGCAAACGCCTGTTTTTCAATCCGTCGATCAAAATTGTAGTAGGTATTCCCTCGGGCAGTACCGAAGTGGAACGCCGCGCCGTACGCGACAGTGCCGAACACGCCGGAGCTCGCGAGGTCTGGATGATTTTCGAACCTATGGCTGCAGCTCTCGGTATCGGTATCGACGTTGAGGCACCTGAAGGCAACATGGTGGTAGACATAGGCGGTGGTACAACCGAAATCGCAGTAATCTCGCTCGGAGGCATTGTCTGCAACCGCAGTATCCGTATTGCGGGCGACGACTTCACCGAAGACATTATGGAATATATGCGTCACCAACATAATATAAAGGTGTTCGACCGTACAGCCGAAGCCATCAAGATCAATGTAGGCTCTGCCATCACCGACCTTGAAGACCCGCCTGCCGACTATATGGTACGCGGACCTCACCAGATGACCGCATTGCCCGTAGAGATTCCGATTTCGTATCAAGAGATCGCTCACTGTCTCGACAAGTCGATATGCAAAATCGAAGCGGCTATCCTCAACGTTTTGGAGCAGACCCCGCCCAAACTTTATGCCGACATTTTCAAAAACGGCATCCACCTCACAGGCGGCGGAGCGTTGCTGCGCGGATTAGACAAGCGTCTGTCAGAGAAGACAAACCTTCCTGTCAAAGTGTCGGAAGACCCCCTGCACGCTGTGGCTCGCGGCACTGGCATCGCGCTTAAAAATGTTGACAAATTCCCGTTTTTGCTCAAATAATAGAGGCTGTCCGAAATACGCCGCAAGGCATACCCATATGCGTTACGCTGTTTCGGACAATCTCCTTTATATATTACTATGGACAGTCTGTTTAGGTTTCTAAAAAAGATCTACTTCCAAATCATTTTCATTGCTTTGGAGGTGGTAGCTCTTATATTGGCCATAGGTGGCGACGCCAAACGAAACAGCGTGTTCTGCACTTCAGCCAACTTTGTCACGGGCAGGATTTACAACGCGGCGTGGACATACGTGCGCTATTTCAACCTGCGCGAAGAAAACGCTGTGCTTATGGAGCAGCTGTCCAACGTCCGCCGCAAAAGCGAAAACTTTTATGTGTCGGACACAGCCACATTCAGAAACCAGACCGACTCTTTAGGAAAACTCAAATACCGTTTCATCACCGCCTCGGTGCTCAAAAACTCCATCAACCAGCGAAACAACTTCATGACCTTGGACGTAGGCGAAAAACAGGGCGTGCGTCCCGACATGGCAGTTGTATCGGCCACTGGCGCGGTGGGCATCGTGGTCAACACTTCCGAAAACTTTTCGCTTGCCATCTCGCTGCTCAACAACAAGGTGGGCATCAGCGCAAAGCTCAAAAACAGCAACTTTTACGGCAAGCTCAACTGGAGCGGCGAAGACTACCACACCGCCATCCTCCACGAAATTCCAAACCACGTGACACTCCAAGTGGGCGACACCGTGGTTACAAGCGGATATTCTGCCATATTTCCTCCCGGAATACCGGTAGCGGTAATCGAATCGTTTGTGCGCAACAGCGACGACAACTTTTACAGCATCAAGGTCAAGTTCACCACCGACCTCAAATGCCTTGCCAGCGTCTTCGTTATCGAAAACCTTATGCAGGAGGAACAATATCAGTTAGAAGAACAAGCATCTAAATTTGTACAGTAATGGATCTCAGGGGCTATCTCAAAGTATTAGGAATATATGCGCTGCTTGTGGTGGTGCAGGTGCTGGTTTTCAACAACATAAAGATCAGTTCCTACGGCATCACACCGTTTTTTTACGTTCTGTTTGTGCTATCTGTTCCGTTTGAAGTGCCCAAGTGGCTCACGCTCTGCTTTGCCTTTGTGCTCGGCTACACTGTGGATATGTTTGCCGACACTCCCGGACTTCACACCGCCGCCTCAGTGTTCATGGCATTTATGCGCCCTGTGATGCTCAACATACTCGCCCCCCGCGACGGCTACGAGTCAGGACTTTTTCCGTACGCCGCATACATGGGTATGCCATGGTACCTCCGCTACAGCGTTCCGCTGATATTTCTTCATCACCTTTCGTATTTTCTGATAGACTCTATAGGCTTCTTCTCGTTCTATCAGATACTTATCAAAATTTTCGCCACCACGGCCGTAACGGTTCTCTTTGTGGTGCTTGCCCAGTTTTTTGTGAGAAGAAGATAGCCTCCCAAAATTAACATAAACTTAATATTCGATAATTGGCAAAAATACACTTAAAATTCCTTCTGTAAATTTCTAATAATCAATATAGAACAATTTACGGCCTAGGAATCGGCACAATTATTGCCATATAATATGTTAAAAAATTTCAAAAAAAAAGCTCCAAAGATTAAAAAGTATAAAATTATTAATTAACTTTGCGGTAAAGAAAAATAGAGACTTGACACAAGTATAGTAGACAATTTGTTATGTAAGAATAGAACCTTGAACTCCAACCTGATAATTTAAACGAGTGATTATCAATAACTAAATTAATACTGAAATGAAAACAATAATCGACGACTCTTAGCCACCGCAATCAGGGAGCAAAGTGCACCCAGTGGTAAAAAAAGGAAAAAAAACAGAGCTAACCTTGTTTGCTTTGAAATCCCTTAGAATCAGCTTTAAAGGGAAAAATCATTAATAAATTAGGAATTAAACTTTATGAAAGACAGTTTAAAAAAAGACAATGGCTTGAAACAGTATTGCAGGCGGATGCTCATAGCACTTTTAATGGTGTTCTTCTGCGGACAGCTTCACGCCCAGACCGGGAAAACGATTTCCGGTACGGTTACAGACCCCAACGGCGAGCCGCTGCCGGGTGTTACTGTAATGGTTCAAGGTACCAACAACGGTACCATTACCGACCTCGATGGTAAATATCAGATCACAGCTCCCCAGGGCTCAACTTTGATATTCACCTTCATTGGTTTCGACAACTCAGTTGTTCAAGTGGGCGCAGGCTCCACCTACAATGTGAAAATGGAAGAGAGTTCACAGCAACTCGACGAAGTTGTGGTAGTAGGTTATGGACAACAGAAAAAGGCTTCTGTGGTAGGTGCTATTACCCAGGCCAACGCTGAGACACTGCAACGTGCTGCTGGTGTCACAAACCTTGGAGCTGCTCTCACCGGTAACCTCCCCGGCGTTGTTACCGAGCAGGGTACAGGTATCCCTGGTGGTGAGGATCCCAAAATCATCATCCGTGGTGCAAGCTCTTGGAACAACTCAGACCCCCTCGTGCTCGTTGACGGTATCGAACGTGAAATGAGTTCTGTAGACGTTTCTTCAGTAGAGAACATCTCAGTGCTCAAAGACGCATCTGCTACAGCGGTATACGGTGTGCGCGGTGCCAACGGCGTTATCCTTATCACCACCAAGCGTGGTCAGGAAGGCAAAGCAAAAATCGACGTAGGTTTCACCACCACAATCAAATCTCCGTCAAAGCTTCCTAACAAACTCGATTCTTACGACGCCCTTATGGCTCGTAACGTAACCTTGGAAACAGAGTTGCCGGTAGCTGGCGAAGAGGCTTGGGCTTACATAACCCCTCAGCAGCGAATCAATTTATATCGCAACCAAACAACACAGGAACAGCGCGAACGCTATCCTAACGTTGACTGGGTTGATGCTTTGTTTAAAGACTATGCAGTAAGCTACAATGCCAACTTGAGCATCACAGGTGGTAACAAAGTGGTAAGATACTACGCTGCCGCCGACTACGCCAACGAAGGCGACCTTATGAGAACATACGACAACGGACGTGGTTACGAAACTGGTTACGGTTACAACCGTTTGAATGCTCGTTCAAACCTCGACTTCACCATCACCAAAACCACAGTATTGAAAGTGAACCTTGCTGGTTCGCTTGCCATCAGCAAGCGTCCTCGTGCTAACCAGGGCGACGAATGGCAGGAGGCTCAGCGCTGGTCAGGTGCTTACAACATCGCTCCCGACGTATTCCTTCCTCAGTACGAAGACGGCACTTGGGGATACTACCCGCAGATTTCGAACGTTACCAACTCGGTACAGAACCTTGCTGTGGCTGGTATGGCTAAATCAACCACCAACAGTATCACTACCGACTTCAACCTCGAGCAGGACCTCAGCTTCTTGACCAAAGGCTTGAACGTTCGCGGTACAATCTCTTGGGACAACCGCTTCAAAGAGAACAACCGTGGTGTAGGCGACGACTTCAACGATGCTCAGCAGAAATGGATCGATCCTGCTACCGGTACAGTTTACCTTCGTCACAGCGTAGACGCTAAGACCGGCCTCGACTGGATTGAGGAATCAAAATGGAGCTCTCAGGCAGGTAGCATCGACAACGGTTCTACATTCCGCCGCCTTTTCTATCAAGCTCAGATCAACTACAACCGCAAATTTGCCGATGCTCACGAAGTTGGCGCTATGGGCGTATTCAAACGCGAGCAGAACGCTACTGGTTCAGAGCTTGACAAATACCGCGAGGAATGGGCATTCCGTGTAACATACAACTACCGCAACCGCTACTCTATCGAGTACAACGGATGCTACAACGGTTCTGAGAAATTCTCTGAAGAAAACCGTTTCGCATTCTTCAATTCTGGCGGTATCAACTGGACTCTTTCTGAAGAGCCCTTTATGGAATCGCTCAAAGACCGTCAGATTATCGACATCTTGAAATTCCGCGTATCTTATGGCGAGGTTGGTAACGACTGGCTCAACGCTCGTTGGCTCTACATGGACCTTTGGGAATATGGCAACAAAACCGTTATTACACGTAACTCTGGTGATTCTAACTACACCCGCTACCGTCAATCACAGATTGGTAACGAAGACATTCACTGGGAAATCGCTCGTAAATTCAACTTCGGTGTTGACTACTCGTTCCTCGGCGGTCTCGTAGCTGGTAGCGTTGATATCTTCAAAGATAAACGTTCCGACATTCTTATCTCTGGCGGCGACCGTGCAGTAGCTTCTTACTTCGGCGGCAGCTTGCCTACTATTAATAAAGGTAAAACCGAAACCAAAGGTTACGAAA
>JAGCNK010000116.1 GCA_017645985.1 Bacteroidales bacterium
ATTATGAATTATGCATTGTTACAATTGATTGACGCCGAGCCGTTTGTTTACGGATTGGATTTCGATGGAAAGATAAACCTGAGCATCGACTACGGTGAAAATCCATCAATTATAGGAAGCAACGGAGCGGGCAAGACCAAGCTCGCCGAGATTATCTGCGGAAAAGTTGCCCTCAAAGGCGGCTCTATCCGCTATGGCTTTATGCCCGACGGTGGCACTTATGTAAAAGGCCGTGTGGTGAAAATGGGTTTTGAATCGGCATACACCATGGCCGATTACAACAATATGTATTACCAACAGCGTTTTTCGGCGTGCGAAAACACTTTCGATGCCATCGAGAACAAGCCGATGCCCACCGTCAAAGACCATTTGGATGCTGTTGACGGCACCGACAAGGATTATTGGTTTGAAAAATTGAACCTTTCGCCGCTGTTTCACAAGACGCTTATAATGCTCTCTTCGGGCGAGTTGCGGCGTTTTCTTCTCGCCTCGGTGCTTATCCGCAAGCCCGATCTGGTGATTTTCGACAATCCGTTTATAGGTCTCGACGTGGACACCAAAGCGCAACTAAATCAGTTGTTTAGCGATATTGCCGACCGTCAGCAGATGATTTTTATTATTCCCGACATCAAGGAGATTCCCGAAATATCCAAGAGTGTGATTCCCGTTAAGGCAATGCGTATTTTGCCCAAGATGAACCGCGAGGATTTTCTTGCCGACAAGAATTTTCAAAAGTCGCTTTATCCCGATTTGGATTTGGAGATTACCATTCCCACTAAGGAACATTCTGATTTAAAGCCGTTTGATATTGCGGCGCAGTTAAACTCGGTTTCTATTGAATATCCTGGCAGAACGCTTTTTAAAAATCTTTCGTGGACTATTCGCCGTTGCGAGAAATGGGCTCTCACCGGCGGCAACGGCAGCGGCAAATCCACCCTTCTAAGTCTTATAACTGCCGACAATCCACGTGCTTACAATATGGACATCACTCTTTTTGACCATAAGCGCGGCACAGGCGAAAGCATTTGGGATATAAAAAAGCGTATCGGCTACATCTCTGCCGAAATGCATCTCTATTTTCGTGAAAATCAGCCGTGTATCAAAGTGGTGGCATCTGGATTGTTCGACACTCAGGGACTTTTCCGAGTATGCCATCAGGAGCAATACGACAAGGCTATGGAGATTATGCGTACTTTTGGCATCGGTCACCTTGCCGAAAGGCCGTTTCTTAAGACCTCCGACGGCGAACAACGTCTTGTGCTCCTTGCCCGCACTATGATTAAGAATCCCGACCTGCTTATCTTAGACGAGCCTCTGCACGGATTAGACGCCGTAAACAAAAAACGCGCCCGCAGTGTTATCGACTTTTATTGCCGACAGCCACAACGCACGCTTATCTACGTCACCCACAATTTCGACGAAATTCCGGGCAACATTACTGAGCGTTTTTCGCTCTGATCTTTTTGAAAAATTCCCAAATAGCAATTCCTGCGCTAACGCTCACATTTAGAGAGTGCTTTGTGCCAAATTGCGGAATCTCGGCGCAGAGGTCGCAGATGTCCATAATGCGGTCGTCAACGCCTTTTACCTCGTTGCCAAATACGAGTGCAGCCTTCTGAATGCCCGAGAGGTCTAACTCGTCGATCATCACGCTTTCGTCGGCCTGCTCCACGGCTATGATGGTGTAGCCCTGCGATTTGAGGTCTTGCACTGCGGCAACGGTGTCTTTGGCATATTCCCATTCCATCGACTGCTCGGCGCCGATGGCGGTTTTGCGAATCTCGTTGTTTGGCGGACAAGCAGTTATGCCTCCGAGAATGATTTTCTCCAGGCGGAAGGCGTCGCTGGTGCGGAACACCGAACCCACGTTCAATGCGCTGCGCACATTGTCGAGCACAACAATGAGAGGAGTTTTTTCGGTGGTTTTAAACTCCTCCACTGTCATGCGGTTTAACTGCTGCATCGAAAGCTTTTCCATCTTCTATTTGTTGAGGGCGGCTTTTACTTTGTCGGCAATAACTTTTGATTCTGCCTTGCCAGCTAACTGAGCGTTGGCCTCTTTCATCACCTTGCCCATATCTTTGATGGATGTTGCGCCGGTTTCGGCTACTATTTTGGCAACGATGGCTTCCACCTCTGCCTCCGAAAGCTGTTTGGGCAGGTAGCATTTGATGAAGTCGAGCTGCTGGTTTTCTTCGTCAACGAGGTCCTGACGGCCCTGCTGCTGGTATATTGCTATCGAGTCGTTGCGCTGCTTAACCATTTTCTGGATAAGTTTGAGCACGTCGGCATCGGTAATTTCAGTGCCTTTGCCCGATGTCTGCTCTTTGAGAATTTCGGCTTTGATAGCGCGGACAGCGGCGAGTTTTGCCTGATTTTTTTCCTTCATTGCGGACTTCATATCGTCCTGAATCTGTTCTGTAAGTGTCATTGTATTATTATTTTTGTGATTTTGCAAGTTTTGCGTATACGGCAGCGTTTTTCTTGTCGTTGAGCCTTGTGAATATGCGCGACAGGATTTCGGCGTCGACCGGACGCTTGTAAAGATTGTAAAGTTTCAGATACAGAGTCTTCGCCTTTTTGAACTCCTCGGTCAACGGCTTGGTTTTCTGAATCATAGTGCGGTAAGCGGCATTTGTCTTCTTTGCCTCATACTCCTTGATAGCCGCCACGTATGCGGTTTCGGCGTGGTCGAAGGTCTTGCGGGCGGTATAGTTGAGTCCGATGAAGTTGGTAGGGTCGGCGTTGAATATTTTCTGCGC
The DNA here is from genome assembly GCA_017645985.1 of Bacteroidales bacterium. GTDB lineage: Bacteria > Bacteroidota > Bacteroidia > Bacteroidales > UBA3824 > UBA3824. The sequence goes on from JAGCNK010000116.1 coordinate 2,763, forward strand.
CACCAGGTCGGCATTATCCTTCTGTCCGTTTTTGGTGAGGGCGGTGTGGTATAGTTCCATCAGCTCAATCTCCGAGGCTTCGGGCTCTTTGATCTGTTCGTACGCCTTCTGCGCCTTCTGATACTCGTTCATCTGCATGTAGCGTTTCAGCAGGCGGATGCTCACATACTGTATTTCGCTGCCGGTGCGGTACATCTGCTGGTATTTCTCAAGGTTGTCGAGCTCTTTGGTGTGGTTGTCTTTGCGGCCGTAATACTTGATTTTCATAGTCAAGGTGAGCTCGTCGTCGTAGTCGGCGGTGCTGGTGGCTTTGTTGAGCAGCTCTATTCCTTCGTCTTCTTTGCCCGAATAGTACAGCGACTTGCCTGCCGATGCGTACACGTCGACCGGTGCGGAGATGTTTTTTTCTTCGTAGTGTCTGATGATAGCCTGATAGGCTGTGGCTGCCGAGTCGTATTTCTTCTCGTAAAAATAGCGGTTGGCTGTCTGACGCTCTGCGGCTAGTTTCTTGCCCGCGCCGCATCCGCACAGAGCCACGGCGACCACGATATATAGCAACAAGGTATGTTTAAACATAAGGATAAGTTCTTTTATAATTTTTTCCGCGCCAAATATACAAAAAAGTTTTTAAAACAAACCGGAAGATTTTTCTTCGGCTTCGTAACCGGCATCGACCAATAGCGACGGAGTGTCTAATGCCGCCGCCACTGCCAGACGGTCGCAGCGCTCGTTTTCGGGGGTCTCGTTGTGACCCTTGATCCACACAAAGCGTACGGTGTGCTGCTTGTATATGTCGAGAAACCTCAGCCAGAGGTCCTTGTTTTTCTTATCTTTGAATCCTTTTTTGAGCCAGCCGATAATCCATTTTTTCTCCACGCTGTCTACCACGTATTTTGAGTCGGAGTAGATGGTTACGTTCATGCCCGGCTTTTTGAGAGCTTCGAGACCGATGATTACCGCCAAAAGTTCCATGCGGTTGTTGGTGGTGCGGCGGAACCCCTGCGAAATCTCTTTGCGGTATTGTCCGCAGATAAGCACTGTGCCGAATCCTCCCGGCCCTGGATTGCCTCGCGATGCTCCGTCGGTGTATATTGTTATGTCCATTGTACTGATGTGAATGATTGCAGCGCAAAGAAAAACATTTTTTTCGTGATAAAAAAACGGAGCGGCTGATATGGCCGCTCCGTTGCTACTATTATATAAAGGTGTGCTTATTTCAATTTAGCCACAGCCCACTGAGCAAAGAGTTCGGGTTTGAAGCCGAATTTTTCGTCCAATACGCCTGCGGGAGCCGAAGCGCCGAAGTGTGTAAGGCCGAATACGTCTTTCTTGAATCCGGGGATGATGGTGGCGAACACGCTCGGAAGTCCAGCGGTCATGCCGAGAACTTTTGCCGATGAGGGGATGATGCTCTCCATGTAAGCCTCACCCTGGTTTTCGAACAAGCGGGGCGAGATAACAGATACCACGCGGATGTTTTTGCCGGTTTTTTCGGCGATGGTGGCAGCTGCGCCTTGGAGTGTGGCAACCTCAGAACCGTTGGCAACCAAAACAACGTCGGGATTGCCTTCTTTGGTCTGGCTAACGATGTAGCCGCCTTTTTCGATCTGAGCGGCCCGGTCGTACTGAGATGCGGCTTTGCCCTGGGGCAGACAGTCGATATTCTGACGAGAGCCGATCATTACGGTAGGGCAGTCGAGGTTGCTGAATGCCATTCTGTAAGCAGCGATTGACTCGTAGCCGTCGGCGGGACGGAGAACGAGTGTCGACATCTTGCCATCGTGGTTGTCTACCTGCTCCATAAGGCGGATTTGTGCCTCCTGCTCGATGGGCTCGTGGGTAGGTCCGTCTTCGCCTACGCGGAATGAGTCGTGAGTGTAGAGGAAGATAGCGGGAGTCTTCATCAAAGCAGCAACGCGGAGAACAGGTTTCTCGTAGTCGGAGAATACGAAGAATGTGCCGCAAACGGTTCTTACGCCGCCGTGGAGACACATACCTGTGCAGAGAGCAGCCATTGTGAGCTCTGATACGCCAGCCTGCAAGAATGAGCCGCTGAAGTCGCCAGG
>JAGCNK010000117.1 GCA_017645985.1 Bacteroidales bacterium
GTGCCTGTGGTGGTAGGAGAGAGCGACCCCCGCACCAATCCTGTATTTTTAGACAAGGCGGAGCAGATGGAAGCTCCCATAATTCTGGCTTCCAACAAGTTGTCGGCGTCGTCGGGACAGATTACTCCAGAAGGTATGCAGCTTTTCAATGTTTTCTGCTGCGGCGAACCAGTCTACCGTGGTATCAAATGCGCACAGCTGGGTGCATATCAGCAGAAAAACATCGTTACCGCCATAGCCGCCATAGAGCAGTTGCGCAAGCAGGGACTGAATATTTCTGACGACAATGTTTTCAGAGGTTTTGAAAACGTGAACAAGAACACGGGATTCTTCGGACGTTGGCAAGTGCTTGACAACAAGCCGCTTGTGGTTTGCGACACTGGACACAATCCCGCTGGTATCACATACGTGTCGCAGCAGTTGCTGTCGCAGCCCTGCCGTCAGCTTCGTATGGTTATTGGTTTTGTTCAAGACAAGGACATCTCCTCTATATTGAAACTTATGCCCAAAAACGCTCTCTATTACTTCGTTAACGCCGATTCGCACCGAGCTTTGCCCGCCGCCGAATTGCGCGATATGGCTCAGAGATACGAACTTTCGGGCAATGTGTATTCTTCTGTGGCTGAGGGATTTGCCGCTGCTAAGAAAGACGCTGCCGACGATGATTTCATATTTGTTGGCGGAAGCAACTATGTGGTGGCTGAGATTTTATAGATTTTATTTATTTTTGCACCGAAATTTTAAAAACATTCAACTATGCACCAACTTGTAGACGACCTTATAAAGATAGCCATTGCCGAGGACCTTGGCGACGGCGACCATACTTCGCTCTCCACCATTCCCGCCGACGAGCAGGGAAAGGCGAAACTCATCATCAAGCAGGACGGTATTCTTGCCGGCATTGATGTGGCTATGGAGATTTTCAAGATTATCGACAAAGACCTCAAAGTGGAACTGTTTCTTCAAAACGGTGCCGAGGTCAAGAAGGGCGACATCGCCTTTACCGTTAGCGGAAGGGTGATTTCAATTCTTCAGGCAGAGCGTCTCGTGCTCAATTTTATGCAGCGTTTGAGCGGTGTTGCCACTCAGACACACGTTTACGCCGCCAAGATCGCCGACCTTCACACCAAGGTTCTCGACACTCGCAAAACCACTCCCGGTATGCGACTGCTTGAAAAAGAGGCTGTTAAAATAGGCGGAGGCTGCAACCACCGTATCGGCTTGTTTGATATGATTCTCATCAAAGACAACCACGTGGATTTTGCCGGTGGTATCAAAAACGCTATCGTTGCAGCTCAAAACTACTGCAAAGCCAAGGGCAAGAATCTCGACATCGAAATCGAGACCCGCAACTTTGACGAAATCCGTCAGGTGTTGGAAGTAGGCGGTGTGCGCCGTATCATGCTCGACAATTTCAACGTGGAGGACACCAAAAAGGCTGTTGAACTTATCGGCGGACGCTTTGAAACAGAATCTTCGGGCGGAATCACTTTGGAAAACCTTCGCGACTATGCTCTCACAGGCGTTGACTTTATTTCGGTTGGCGCTCTCACTCACCAGATCAAGAGTCTCGATATGAGTTTGAAGGCTGTTTAAACCATATCACACAATATAAAAACACGCGGCTGACAGATGTTTTTGTCAGCCGCGTGTTTTATTATATCTTTACAAATCAGTCACCTATATAAAAAAACAAAGAGGAGTAAATCACTTACTCCCCTTAGCTAATTATTAACCTAAACCTTTATATTATGAAAAAAACATACTTAAAATTAATCCCTATTCCTTTCTTTTATTTACAATGCAAAAATATACTTAATTCTCTAATTTATCAAACTTATTTTGTTAAAAAATGTTAAGCGAAAATCTTTTCTTTCTTTCATTTTTTAATCTGATATTTTATACGGAAAAAAGTTAGATGGGTTTCGGTTTTTTTGTATTTTTGTGCTAAAAATTTAAAAAAAATTATGTCAGATAATTCCATTGTAAAAAAGGTCACCACACAGACCTTGCAGCAGATGAAAAAAGACGGTGAAAAAATCACTATGCTCACCTGCTACGACTATTCCACAGCCAAGATTATTGATCAGGCTGGCATCGACACCATTCTTGTGGGCGATTCGCTCGGCAACACTATGCTCGGCTACAGCACCACTCTGCCTGTTACCGTTGACGATATGATTACTTACGGTGCAAGCGTGGTTCGCGGCGTTAAGCGTGCGTTTGTGGTGGTGGATATGCCTTTCGGCTCTTATCAGGGCGACCCCCGTTTGGCAGTGAAAAACGCTGTTAGAATTATGAAAGAGACTGGATGTCAGGCTGTTAAAATTGAAGGCGGAAGAGAAATTGAGGAATCTTACAAGAGCATTCTTTCTGCCGGTATTCCTATTGTGGGTCACCTCGGTCTTACTCCGCAGAGTGTCAACAAGTTTGGCGGCTACGGACTCCGTGCCAAGGGCAGCGAGGAGGCGCAGATTTTGTTAGAAAACGCACAGCGTTTGCAGGAGTACGGTTGTTTTTGCGTTGTGTTGGAAAAAATTCCCGCACGTCTTGCCACCGAGGTAACGCAGACTCTTTCTATTCCCACCATCGGTATCGGCGCAGGCAATCAGTGCGATGGTCAAGTGCTTGTATACCAGGATATGATGGGTATTTCGGATATGGCTATGCCTAAGTTTGTGCGCAAATATGGCAATTTGGGCGAATTTATGTCGAAAGCCGTTATGGAATATGTAAGTGATGTAAAATCAGGCGGTTTTCCTAACGAACAGGAATCATATTAGTATGAGGCGATTTGGTATATATATAGTTTTGATGCTTTGGTTGGCGGCTTGCACCGAGCGTGAGAATGTTTTCAACACTCTCCCTTCGGGCGTGGAGTACTGTTTTGTGGAGGAGAATCCCGACAGTGCCGTTGCCAATCCTGGTGACGCCTGGGTGCTGGACGTTCGCTATTACGACGAGGCAGACTCTCTGCTGTTCGACAGCCGCAGCGTAACTTCCAATTTTACAATGGAATGTCGCCCCGATTCGTTGCCTGGCTGTGTTGAGGAGGCTCTGGCTATGCTCCATAGCGGCGACAGCATTATTATAAAGGTGGATGCCGAACGGTTTTTTAATCTGTCGCGCGGTATCGAGATGCCCGAGTTTATCAAGAAGGGCAGCCGTCTCACCTTTTATGCCCGTTGCCACGGCATCGTTACCCAGTCCACTCTCGAAAAACAGTTCGGCGAGTACATCAGCAAGATGATGGCCAACGAGCAGATGCTTATCAGCAACTATGTGGAACGTGAGCAGATAGCCGCAGTGCCTTCGCCCACAGGTTTGTACAAAGTGATTTTGCAACCTGGCAAAGGCAAGGAGACCGCATCAGGCAAGACCGTGACGGTGCATTATGTGGGTATGTTTGTAGAGGGCACCGAGTTTGACAACAGCTATAAGCGAAACCGTCCACTCACATTTCAGCTCGGCAAGGAGTATGTGATTCCGGGTTGGGAGGAAGGCATCGCCACTATGAAGAAGGGCGAGAAGGCTCGCCTTGTGGTGCCGTCAAACCTGGCTTACGGACCTGAGGGAACTAAGGGCATTCCGCCGTTCTCTACTCTTATTTTTGATATTGAATTAGTTGATTTTAAATAAGTTATGAAATATTTTAAGTTTTTATCGTTTGCAATTTTGGCGGTATCGTTTGCCTTGTTTTCTTGCAGCAAAAAAGACAACTACGAAAGCAGCGAGGAGACCCAGTTGACCAATTTTAGAAAGTCGATTGAGAAAGACACTGCCTTTGTGTACGACGCCGACGGTATCATTCTTGAAATTACCGAGATGGGCGACGAGGAGTATCAGCCCGATGATGTTGTGTATCTGATATATACGGGTGTGGCTATGCAGAAAAACGTGGTGTTTGCCAAAGACGAGACTTTGAGCTTTGTATACGGCGACAACAATTTGATCAAAGGTTGGAAGTCCGCCCTGCCATATATCAAGAAAAACTCCAAGGGCACATTGGTTATCTCTTTCAGCCAGGGCTACGGCAAGGAACGCGTGGGAGTTATTGACCCTTATTCCACGCTCAAATTCACTTTTGAGGCTTTGTAGTTATATTATAAATCCCTCTTTTTCAAGGCGGTTGGCGCTCTCGTCGATCGAGATTCCCTTTCCTGTCTGTATAGTGCCGTCTACCGACCAGCTGTTGATGCCGGCTCGGAGCGCCTCGCTCTCGATAATCTTTATCAGCGACCGTCCTCCGCCGAGCCTGATGTCGGCACGTGGATTGATAAATCTGAAAACCGCTATTGTGGTGAGTATCTCCTCGCTGTCGAGCGGTTTGGGCGGTGTGATGCCCACGCCGTCCTGGGGACTGAGAATATGTATCGGAATTGACTTTACGCCTAATTCCCTTATCTTGATAGCCACTTGAATGCGGTCTTTCATCGATTCGCCCATACCAATTATTAGTCCGCAGCATACGTTGAACCCTATCTTGCGTGCGTTTTCGATGGTCTCAAGCTTCTTTTTGTAACTGCATGATGTGCAGAGTTTTTGATATAGCTCGGGCGAGGTCTGCAGGTTGCACTGAAACGTTGTGATGTTGCTCTCTTCTTTGAGCCTTTTCAGCTGCTCGATGGTGAGGTGGCCTAGTGTGGCACAGATTTTCAAACCGCTCTTGTCGGCTATTTTTTTGCTGAGTTCTATTATCTGAGTCAGTTTGTGGTCGGTGATGTCGTTGCTTGTGGAAATGAGCGACACCCTTCTCACTTTTTTGGAGGCGAACTTGATGGCATAGTCCACCGCTGTCTGTTCGTCGATGATGTTGTACTCTTTGATAGGCACGTTGGATTTTTGGCTGAAGGCGCACCATTCGCAGTTGTGGTGGCATTTGGCAGACTCCACTCTGATGGCTGAGCACATTTCAAAAACCCTTCCCTTCATTTTGGCGCGTATCTGGTTGGCACTGTAGTACAGCGCCTCTATGTTGCGTGTCTGCGACAGTGCCAGGGCCTCCTCCTCGTTGATTTGGTAGCCTTCGAATATCTTGTCTTTCAGCTCTTTGATCTGCGCAAAATCCATAGTGTCGGTCATTAGTTACAACAAATCTTTAATTTTCGTAAACTCAGATTCAAAATTGGGTGTAAATATCTCTTTGCCAATGTTTTGCTCTATCTCCTGTTTCGACCAGAAACGTCCGTCGTCTATTTCGTCTACCGAAATTATCTTTGGATTTTCGTAGTGGCATTTGTACACGTTGATTACCTCGGTTTCTATTTTGCCTTCCCAAAGATAGCGTGTAAGTTTCTCAAATTCACCGTTTTCCACGCCGGCTTCTTCCCACGCCTCACGCATGAGAGCCTCGTTTTCGGGTTCGCCGTACACAATGTGTCCGCCCACTGCGGTGTCCCATTTTCCGGGCTGGATCTTCTTGTTTTTGGAGCGTTTCTGAAGGTAGATTTCGCCTTTTGAATTGTATATATGTACGTGAACCACAGGGTGTATGAGCGACTTGTCTAAATGGCACTGGCTGCGGAGGGCTTTGCCTATGATGTTGCCTTCGCGGTCGGTGAGGGGAAGCATCTCTTCCTGGTCGGCTGATATGTGAATCTGAATGTCTGGCATTTTTTAAATTTTTGCAAATGTATCAAAAATATGATTAAAAAACATTTTCTATGTTTGGAAATTCACGTTTTTTGCATAATATTGTGGCCGGCTGCACATTATATATATAAGGTGTGCGTTATTTTTTCACAGTCACTAACTTGTTAATACGATAAACTTATGAAGAGATTGTTTATGTTGTTGGTTTTCAGTTTTTTGTGCGGAATAATCTATGCGCAGGACGCTGAAGCCATTTATAAAGAGGGCAAGACTCTCTACGACGCTAAAAAGTACAAGGAGGCTTTAGCCAAGTTTCAAACCTCTGCTAACCAGGGTTATAAAAAAGCCCAGTATTATCTGGGACGGTGCTACGACAAGGGTCACGGCATAGCTGAGAACGACCAGCAGGCGTTTTTCTGGTACGAGAAGGCGGCTGCGCAGAACCATCCCAAAGCGCAGTACGAAGTGGGCAAATGCTACAAGAAAGGGGAGGGGGTGGAAAAAGATCCCGCCAAGGCATTCATCTATTTTGAAAAATCTGCCACCCAGGGCAATGCCGACGCTCAGTTTGAACTAGGCAAATGCTATATGAAGGGAAAAGGCACGACAGAGAACCTCGACAAAGCCAAAGAGCTTTTTAATCAGTCGGTTAACAATCCCAAAGGAGGCGACAAAATACTTAAAAAACTGAAGAAAGAAGCCGCCGAGGGCGACGAGAGCTCAAGGAAAATCTTGAAAATGTTAAAAAACTGAAAATTTTTTTTGCAAAAGCATTAGTTTTATTTCTAATATTTTTTACCTTTGCCATATAAATTGATTACGAAATGGAATTGACCGAACTAACCGCCATATCGCCTGTAGACGGCAGATACAGAAACAAAGTTGACGAAATAGCAGAATATTTTTCTGAATTCGGACTAATCAAATACCGTGTGATGGTAGAAGTGGAGTATTTTATCGCTCTTTGCGAAATTCCCCTTCCTCAGCTCAAAGATTTCGATCGTGCGCTTTTCAAGCCTTTACGTGCGGCTTACCGCAAGTTTGAAACCAATGACGCGCTCAGAATCAAGGAGATAGAGAAAACCACCAACCACGATGTCAAAGCCGTAGAATATTTTCTCCGCGAGAAATTCGACGAACTGAATATTCCTCAGTACAAGTCGTTTATCCATTTCGGACTTACCTCGCAGGATATCAACAATACTGCAGTGCCTTACTCGTTGCAGGCTGCTTTCAACAATGTGTACCTGCCTCTGTTAGACAAGGTTACATTGGAGCTTTATCACCGTTCGGGCGAATGGGCCGACGTGGCTATGCTTGCCCGCACACACGGACAGCCGGCTAGTCCCACAAAACTGGGCAAGGAGATCGAGGTGTATGTAGAACGCCTTCAAACTCAGATGGGACTTTTGAAACTTGTGCCTTTCTCGGCTAAGTTTGGCGGCGCTACCGGCAATTTCAACGCTCACAATGTGGCTTATCCCGAAATCGACTGGACAAGGTTTGCCAACTCGTTTGTTAACCACGTGCTTGGTCTGGAACGCAGCCAGGTGACCACTCAGATAGAACATTACGACAATTTCGCCGCTTTCTGCGACGGTATAAAGCGTATCAACACCATCCTTATCGACCTTTGCCGCGATATTTGGATGTATATTTCGATGAACTACTTCAAGCAGAAACTCAAAGCTGGCGAAGTAGGCTCGTCGGCTATGCCTCACAAGGTCAACCCCATCGACTTTGAGAATGCAGAAGGCAACCTCGGTATAGCCAACGCTATATTCACTCATTTGGCGCAGAAGCTTCCTGTTTCTCGTCTGCAGCGCGACCTTACCGACAGCACCGTTTTGCGCAACATCGGCGTGCCGGTGGCTCACACCATCATTGCTATGAAGTCGCTGCTCAAAGGTCTCGGCAAGCTTATCCTCCACAAAGAGTCGATCGACGCCGACCTTGAAAGCAACTGGGCTGTGTGCGCCGAGGCTATTCAGACTATCCTCCGTCGCGAATGTGTGCCCAACGCTTACGAAAAACTCAAGGAGCTTACACGTGTAAACCGTCAGATCACCGCCGACGATATTCACGGATTTATCCAGACCTTAGATGTAAAAGACTCTGTTAAAGAGGAACTTATGAAGATTTCTCCGTTTAATTACACGGGAATTTAAGGTGAGGTTTTTTATCACGATATTTCTTTTGGTGTCTGCGGTTGCAGCTCAATCGCAGACTCTTAAAATAGCCTTATTAAAATATTCAGGAGGTGGCGACTGGTATGCTAATCCCACGTCGCTGCCTAATCTTGTAAAGTTTTGTAATCAGAACCTGAAGACCAACATCTCTAACGATATTCCCACTGTGGAGCCGGGCAGCGCGGAGATTTTCAACTATCCTTTCGTTCACGCCACGGGTCACGGCAATGTGGAGTTTTCTGCTTCGGATATCGAGAATCTGCGGCTTTACCTTATGTCGGGAGGCTTTCTGCATTTCGACGACAACTACGGCACACGCGATTTCGTTTTTAGGGAGATGAAGCGAGTCTTTCCTGACAATCAGTTGGTTGAGATTCCATCATCGCACCTTATTTTTCATCAGAAATACCATTTTAACCACGGACTTCCAAAAATTCACGAGCACGACAATCACGCTCCTGTGGCGTATGGCATTTTTGTGGAAGACCGTCTTGTGTTTCTCTACACTTGGGAATGCGACCTCGGCGACGGCTGGGAAGATACTGAGGTTCACAACGATACACAAGAAAAACATCTGCAGGCCTTGCAGATGGGAGCTAATATCATCGAATATGTTTTTGACCACAATTAGGTCGCTTGATTTTTCGGGCTACGCTGAAATTTAGTAAGCCACAAAGCCGAATTTCTTAACGTGTCCGGGCATCTCCTGCACAGCCCTTGCCATAATTCCCTTGGCTGTGTAGCTCGGATGTGTGGCAATGGCGTTTAAGAGCCAGAGCTCAAAAACGAAACTGTTCATAAAGTCCACGTCGCGGGTGTAACCTGTTATCATTCTTGCGTTTGTGTGGTGCTTGAACGCCCTAATCTCGTTTTCGCGCATACGTAGCGAGCTGCACGATCCGAAATGCACGTTTCGGTTGAGGAAAAGATTCTCGTGCTTGTTGGCAAAAGTGCGGAGGTTGAGGTTTACTCCGTTGGCAAACTCTATTGCGCTCTTGGCGCCGTGAAAACAGAGATATACCATATCGTATGCCGAGTACGAACTATAATTGAGATGGTTGATGTAATATTCAAAGTCCTGAGACGTAGCCACTTGGCGAAAAGCGTATGGAATATTCAGAGTGTTTTCAAGAAATTCGAGCAGCGACTTGGCTGCCGACTTCTTTTTCAAATCTTGAATAGACTTGTCCCATTCTGTCTCCAGACAAAAAATTTTGTTCATATACGTTTATTTTTTGAGTACGCAAATATACCAAAATTAATTAATACTACAAAAAAATAGATGATTTTTATTAGTTGTGATCAGTTTTAATTTTTGTTTAAAAATAGCAGCCTACTGCGTGGCACCTTATTGTAAATACAATTTTTGTTATTACCTTTGCGGCAAATAATTACGAAAATGATTACAGTTCAGAATTTAGCGATACAGTTCGACAAAAAGCCTCTGTTTGAGGATGTTAACTTGAAATTTACACCTGGCAACTGCTACGGTGTTATCGGCGCAAACGGCGCGGGAAAGTCCACTTTTCTTAAAATTCTTGCAGGCGACCTTGATTCCACACGCGGAACAGTGGAGCTCGGTCACGGCGAGCGTCTCTCAGTGTTGAAACAGAACCACTTTGAGTTTCAGGATTTTACCGTTTTAGACACCGTGCTTATGGGTCACCGCAAGCTGTGGGACAATATGCAGAAGAAAAACGAGCTCTACGCCAAAGCCGATTTCAACGACGAGGACGGAATAGTTCTCGGCAAGCTTGAGGACGAATTTGCCGAAATGGACGGATGGAACGCCGAAAGCAACGCCGCCGCTTTGTTGAGCGGTCTTGGCATCAAGGAGAACCTCCACAGCCAGCTGATGAAAGACATCAGCGGTAAGGAGCGTGTGAAAGTACTTCTTGCCCAGGCACTTTTCGGAAATCCCGACAACCTGTTGCTCGACGAGCCTACCAACGACCTTGACCTCGACACCGTTCTTTGGTTGGAAAACTATCTCTCTAATTTCCAGAAGACTGTGATTGTGGTTTCGCACGACCGTCACTTCCTCGACAATGTCTGCACCGATATTGTGGACATCGACTTCAACAAGATCCGTATGTTCTCGGGCAACTACTCGTTCTGGTACGAGAGCTCGCAACTTGCTCAACGTCAGCAGGCTGCACAGAACAAGAAAGCCGAGGAGAAGAAGAAGGAACTTTTGGAATTTATCCAGCGATTCAGCGCCAACGTGGCCAAGAGCAAGCAGACCACCAGCCGCAAGAAGATGCTCGAAAAACTCAATATCGAACAGATTGCTCCCTCCACACGCCACTATCCGGGCATAATTTTCACACCCGAGCGTCCTGCCGGCGACAAGGTGCTGGAAGTAAAGGATTTGAGCTACGAGCTTAACGGCGAGGTGCTTTTCAAAAATATCTCGTTTAATATCGAGCGCAACGACAAGATCGCCCTTCTGTCGCACGACCAGCGTGCTACAACAGCATTTTTCCGCATTATCACTGGTGAGATTCAGCCCACCACAGGTTCTTTTGCCTGGGGACAGACCATCACCACAGCATACCTTCCCCTCGACAACAACGAGTTTTTCCAAAAGGAAATCTCTATCAAAGACTGGCTCGGACAGTTCTCTGCCGATACCACAGAGGTATTCCTCCGCGGCTATCTTGGCAAGATGCTATTCTCGGGCGACGACATCAACAAGAAATGCACCGTGCTGTCGGGAGGTGAGAAAATGCGCTGTATGATAGCCCGTATGATGCTTCAGAATCCCAACCTGATTATGCTCGACCACCCCACCAACCATTTGGATATGGAGTCGATTCAGGCGTTCAACAACAATATGAAGACCTATCCCGGCAACATCATTATGACATCGCACGACCACGAGTTTATCCACACTGTCTGCAACCGTATTCTCGAAATCACTCCCAACGGATTGATTGATAAGTATATGGATTTTGAGGACTATATGGAGGATGAGAAAATCAAAGCTCTCCGCGAGTCGAAATACGTATTGTAATTTAGATTGTTCATATTTTAATTTATTAAGTGTTCACCTAAAAAATTGGTGAACACTTTTTTTTTATTCAATTATTTGCTATCATTGTGTGTTGTGATATTTATATCTAAATGATTATGAAAAAGTTTGTATTTATCTGTCTGTCAGTGATTTGTTCTCTCTGTGCATATTCTCAGAAAGACACATCTTTTAAGAATTTTGCCGCAGTGTCGCCCGACGACTTCAAACCTTCGGAGCTTGAGCAGCTTGGCGGATACAAGGCTGTGGTGCTGCTGAATCAGCGCGTTAGCACTTTCAACACCTACGACCATCAGGTTATGTTTTTCAACTCGTATCATATTCGCTATAAGGCTTTGGAAGACAATTTCTTGGAAGACAATCAACTAAAAGTTCCGTTCAGCGGGCGATACGACTACGAAAAAGTGCTTAACACCAAGGCTCGTATCTACCGCCTTGCCAATCAAAAGGTTACCGAGCATAAGATAAAGTATAAGAATGTGGAGGTGATTGGTCGCGACAGCATCAACAGCTGTCTGATTATCCATTTTCCAGAAATCAAGGCTGGCGATATAGTTGACGTTCAGTACACTAAGGTAACTTTTGACTACTCTCATCCCGACGATTGGGATTTTCATTGCGCCTATCCCTGCAAGATTTCGCAGGTGGTTACCGATTTTCCTGATTTTATCGAGTATGAATATCGTGTTACGGGCGAATTTCCCGCTGTCGAAAGGTCCACAAACTATCATTTCGTATCCATCAATGAGAATTTTTCCACAACCAACGGTCCTGTTAACGTATATTCGGAGCGCGGCCAGATGATAACTTTCAGGTTTCCATCCGTTCAGAATGTGTTTACGGCTTACAACACAATCCCTGTGGACACCGTGTATGAGTTTATGCCGCAGAAGAGGTTTTACGACTCGCGTCTGCTGATGCGTCCCAAGCAGATAACCGAGGATATTCATCAGTCGCCCGCATTGACCGACGTATGGGCGCGGCTCACCCGTCTGCTGTTTGCCTACGACGAGCCCGGCAACCGTTATCTTTCGAAGTTTGAGGTTTGGAATCAGATTGTTAGTCCCGGCTACATCAAGTTTGAGAGCAACAACTGGATACGCTTTACCAAAGACCTTCGCCGTAGTTCGGTGTTTTGGAAACCTATACTCAAGTCGTTTGTGCTCAACGAGAAACTCACCGACATTTACGACAACGCCGACGCCGTGGATTCGCTCACGCTTTTGAAACAGCTTTATAGCTATGTGACCTCAAATGTTAAGTGGAACGGCACATACTCCAATTGCATTTTCAACAATCCCGAAACGGTTTTGAAGACAGGCAGGGGCAGCAGCGCCGAAGTAAACGCCACACTTGTTACCCTCTTGCGCCGTGCGGGATTCAACGCTCTGCCGGCATTGTCTGCAACCAGAGATTTTGGTGATGTTGACTCGCTGTATGTGAATAAGTTGCAGTTCAACAATATTCTCGCATACGTTTCCTTCACTCACGACAACACCTTATATAGTTATATAATCGACGCCACCGATCCTAACCGTCCGTTTGACCAGCTCAACAAGCTGAACATCAACAACCAGTATCTTGTGATGGAAAACGATGACCATTTCTTTGTGTCGCTGCAGCAGACATTTCCCGACGAGATAGAGCTGTCGGCGCAACTCTCTGACGGAATGTGCCGTGTGTCACGCAAAGCCAACGGCGTGTTTATAGAGGAAAACCAGGTTAAGGACACATCTTATGCCTATGGCGGCGGAGATTTGAAACCTGTGTTTAAGCATCTTATGGGCAGCAATCCGTTCCCCGAACTGGTTCGCTCTATGCCGGTTGACTTTGTGGTGCCGAGGCACTATACTTATCGTGTAGAGTGCGCACAGCCTATGCACAACGGTTTTGCTGCGCAGCAGTTTTCGGCGGTAGGAGGAAGGCTCAACGCCGCATTCTCTGTGTCGGACAACAACGGACGCACAGTGTATCAGATAGATGTGGACATCACCTCACCGTTTTTCGAGTTGTCGGTATACGGCGAGCTGAAAGAGTTTTTTTCCAAGGTGTATGCGGCGGCTGAATAATTTCAGTGTTTCGCTTACTTGGTTTTCAATATTTTTCGTTAATTTTGCAAAAAACAACGTTTTAACCAGATGACAGTGAATTTAAAAAACAGAAGCCTGCTGACTCTCCTCGACTTCACACCCGAGGAAATCAATTACTTGTTGCAGTTGGCAGCCGATTTGAAAAAAGCCAAATCGCAGGGAACAGAGGTGAAGCATATGACCGGAAAGAACATAGCTTTAGTATTTGAAAAAACATCCACCCGCACCCGTTGCGCATTTGAGGTGGCAGCCGCCGACCAAGGTGCAAGAACGGTATACATCACACCCTCGGGCAGCCAGCTCGGACACAAGGAGTCTATCAAGGATTCGGCGCGTGT
Organism: Bacteroidales bacterium; assembly: GCA_017645985.1. Lineage (GTDB taxonomy): Bacteria > Bacteroidota > Bacteroidia > Bacteroidales > UBA3824 > UBA3824. The sequence goes on from JAGCNK010000117.1 coordinate 13,244, forward strand.
GTTCGGACGTATGTTCGACGCCATTGAGTACCGTGGCTTTGGTCAGAAGATTGTGGAGCAGCTTGCCGAATTTTCGGGTCGTCCCGTTTGGAACGGACTCACCAACGAGTTTCATCCCACACAGGCACTCGCCGACCTGCTCACTATGAAAGAGCATTTAAAAAAGGACGTTAAGGATATGAAATTCGCCTTTCTTGGTGATTGTCACTGCAATACGTCAAACTCGCTTTTGGTTATCGCCTCCAAGCTGGGTATGGACATCCGTCTTGTGGGTCCCAAGAAATTGTCGCCCGACGCCAACCTTCTCGACAAGTGTAAGGCATTGGCACTGGCTTCAGGCGCAAAAATCACCGTTACCGACGACATCGCCGAGGGCGTTAAAGATTGCGACGTGATTTATACCGACGTTTGGGTGTCGATGGGCGAACCCGCCGAAGTGTGGAAAGAGCGCATCGATTTGCTCCTCAAATATCGTGTTGACAGCAACTGCCTCAAACTCAGCGGCAACCCCGATGTCAAGTTTATGCACTGCCTGCCCGCATTCCACGATTTGGACACCAGCGTGGGACGTCAGATTTACGAAAAGTACGGTTTGGACTGTATCGAGGTAACCGACGAAGTGTTTGAATCTCCGGCATCTATCGTGTTCGACCAAGCTGAAAACCGTCTTCACACTATCAAGGCGGTGATGGTGGCCACATTGGGCGACTAACGGCAAGCGGCACAGATAAATGTTTTAGTCATACTTCATGTTTAATATTCGCGCCTTGGAAGTTTTTTCTCCAAGGCGTTCTTTTTTTCCCCTAAAATTTGTACCTAAAAAAATAAAACCCTATATTTGCACCGTAAATAAAGAAAAATTTTAGTTTTTATCCTATGGACGAAGACCCTTATAATTTAGAAAGATTTAATTTTTTCCCGGAGGGGTAAGAACGTTTCTTTTTTGGAAACCTCCTTTTCCCGACTCTTGGGAAATGAAATTTGGAGGTTCAGCAAATGATTCAGATGTACAGAAGTTTCTTGGGCGCCGAGAAATTCAGCGAACTTGAAAACGGCTGTTGGGTACATTGCGTGCAGCCCGACAGCGAAGAGGTGGAACTATTGCAGGAAAAATACAAAGTTCCGCAAGACGTTATCCAAGACATCCTCGACAACGACGAGAGACCGCGTTACGAGGTGGACGACGACTGGAGTATGATAATCTTGCGCATTCCTGTGGAAACTCAGGGCGAGACGATGAACTACACCACATACCCGCTCGGTATATTTATGGGCGAGGATTACACGGTAACTATCTGCAACGTGCCAAACAATGTGCTGCCTGTAGACCAGCCGTCGGTGTACCGAAACTCGTCGCAGCCTGTTTACGACCGTATCAACTTCACCCTCAATCTGTTTATCCGCAGCGCCAATTCGTTTATGTATTATCTGCGTCAGATTAACCAACATACTTCGTTGATTGAGAAGGAGATAGAAAAATCTATCAGGAACAAGGAGCTCAACAAACTGTTGAAACTGGAGAAATGCCTCGTGTTCTTCATCACATCGCTTAAGAGCAACGAGCTGGTACTCGCCAAGTTTAAGAACTCCAAGAAGACAATGTTCAGCGAAATCAACGAGGACCTTATCGAGGACGCTATGATTGAAACCAAGCAGGCTATCGAGATGGCTCAGATATACAGCAACATCCAGAGCGGAATGATGGATACGTTCGCAAGCGTTATCTCCAACAACCTCAACGTGGTGATGAAGCAGATGACCTCGGTGTCGATTATCCTGATGATACCTACGTTGATAGCGAGCTTCTTTGGTATGAACGTGCCCAACGGTATGGAAACCTGGGTGTGGGCTATGCCTTTGATACTTGTGTTCTCAATATTGATGGCTTTTATAGGCATCAAGATTTCGCGAAACAAGCAGTGGCTGTGATACTGGTTTAATGATACTTAAGAAACAAAACAATAATATATGGAAGACAATTCTTTGCCTTTGATACTTGTGTGCAACGACGACGGCATATTTGCCCGTGGTCTCAAAGAGCTTGTGGCTGCTGTTATGCCCTTGGGACAGGTGGTAGTGGTGGCGCCCGACAAGCCTCAGAGCGGCAAGGGGCACAGCATCACTCTGGATCTGCCCCTTTGGTACAGAACATCGCACGCGTTTGACCCCGGGGTTACCGCATACAAATGCACCGGCTCGCCCGCCGACTGCGTCAAGATTGCCCTTTACAAGATATTGCCGCGCCGTCCCGACATTATTCTCAGCGGAATAAACCACGGCTCTAATTCGAGCATAAACCTCTTGTACTCAGGCACTATGGGAGCAGCTATGGAGGGAGCTCTCCACAATATTCACTCCGTCGGCTTTTCGATTTTGAACTTTGCCGCCGACGCAGGTTTTGAAGATATTGCAGGATATGTACGCCAGATAACATCCAAGGTGCTGGCTTACAAGGGCAGCGACACTCTTTGCCTGAATGTGAACATTCCCAATCCCGCCGAACACCCGATTGTGGGCATCAAGACCGCACGTATGTGCCGTGCTATGTGGGACGAGTATTACGAGGAGAACATTCACCCCAACAACCGTAAGATGTACTACTGGCTTTGCGGCAAGTTTGTGAACCACGAGCCTGACGCTCCCGACACCGACGAGAAGGCATTGTCGGAAGGATATATTTCGATATGTCCAGTCAAGATAGATTACACCGACTACGCCCAGCTCGACGAAATTTCACGGTGGGAGTTTTAGCCCGGAAGCTATTTCATATATTCGTGTACAAAATCCTCCAGCTCGGTGTAGGTAACCTGCTGAAAGTCGTTGGGAATGTCAAACTCTGATATGTCAATCTCTTCGGATGAGATTTCTATAGCCCTCATTACCATACTGATACCGTACAGACGCACTTGAAATCCGAGCAGCACGCCGTCAAGCTGTTTGAAAGGATTGTTGGAGTTGGGACGGTTGATGGCTATTTCGTTGGTGTAGTATAGGTCGTAGCTCTCGCCGCCGGGCTCGTTGCACTGTGCCACCGCCTTGTGACATTTGTAACCGCAAATAGTCAGGGTGTCGTCGGTGTAGGTGAACTTGAGGTCGTTCATCTTGTCGTATCCGAATGCCTTTTCGGTGGTGTCGGCTTTGTACATAAGTTTCTGATTCATAACCCTGAACAGCGTGTAGTTGGTATGGGTGCGGCTGTCGGTTATGTATTTGAGGTTAAACATATTGGCAAAGCCGTTTATGTTTATCACGGTGTTGTCTTCCTTGAATTTCAGTTCCATAGTCGGGGGCAGCAGGGTTACGAGTATTGGCTGTCCTTCTTCTTTCGGATACTCTATTCCGTACACTATCCGTCCTTGTGTTATTCTGCCGAAATGAGCTAAACTATTGCACGATATGGCGGCAAATACTGTAAGGGCAGTCAGAGCAAGGGCCACGGCAATCTTTGTGTTACGCATTTATTGTAGTTTTTTGATCCGTTTTGTTGTTAATTTGAAAAACACAAATATATGAATTTTTCTTTTATCCAAATTATTTAACCCTTACTTTTTTATTTATTTATCTTTCGGGAGTGGATTTTTTGTGTTTTTATCCGTATTTTTGTAGCAGTATATAGCAATTTTATATTATGAATAAACTTTGTTTGATTTTTTTGTTGGTGGCCGCGCCCTTTGCCGTATGGGCTCAGGATCAGTCAAAAGCGGTTCAGATTATTGAAGAGAAGTATAAGGTGAACACCGCTTTCCAGCCTGGCGAGGAGCTTGTGTACGACCTCAAGTACGGCATTGTGAAGGTCGGCGAGCTGAAAATCACAGTGGGACTTCAGCCTGTAGGCTACGACTATTATTTCCACGTGAAGGCTGTGGGCTACTCTACTGGCGTGGTGGGCAAGGTGGCGCACATCTACGACATTTACGAGAGCCTGTTCGACATCACCACGGGCTATCCGCTCAAGGCGGTGCGCAATGTTACCGAAAACAACTACAAGCGATACAACGAGGACATCTTCTGTCAGGACAGCAGCGTGATCTACAGTATGAAAAGCGGCCGTCACGAAGTTCCTCCCCACACTTTTGACCTTATTTCGGCGTTTTTCTTCTCGCGCCGTTTCATCTTTGACAAAAAGTACGAGAAAAACGAGACTATGCCGCTGCACATCTGGTTCGATGAGGAGCTCTATCTCATCACCCTGAAATACAAGAAGATCGAGACCATACGTTCGGATTTTGGCAAGATAGAGTGCCTGAAATTTGTGCCGGTGCTGAGCGACAAGTCGGTGTTTAAAAAGGAGGAAGACCTTGAAGCGTGGTTTACCAACGACGGCAATTATGTGCCGCTGAAGGTAAAGGTGGATATGCCTTTTTCGGCAATACGCTGCGAACTAAGGAGTTACAAAAACCTCAAGAACACCGACGGATGGCTTAAATGACCTCGTTAGTGAAAGCTAGGACAAGTGTTGCAGTGGCTGCTCTTGCGTGATATCCAGTGCTTTACGCCGATGGCGAATCCCACAGCCTTGGGTCCTAAATGGGTGACAGCAAACGATATGTCGTTTTTCTTGCTGATGTAGTAGTTGTATTCCAGTTCGGCGGTGGGCATTATCTTGGTTTGGAGAGTTCCGTTTTTGTAGCCGTCGTCTATGTAGCCTTCGATGTCCTGCCAGGTCTGACGGTAAAACGCCGCGCCTCCGAATCCAATCGAAAGCGAGTGCTTGTAAATCTTGAACAGTCGGAATCTCAGCATTATCTGAGTGGTAAACGCTGCCTTTTTCATACAGTCCATTCTGATGGTCTGGGCAAACTTGAGGCTTGTGATATCGTTGGCGTATAGTTCTGCGCCCAGGCGTATGCCGGGTTCGAGAAGTACCTTGCCGTTGTCATCGGCCTTGATTTGGTAGATGGGGGCGTTTTCTCTGTCGCCGAAATCCACGCCCAATCCTGTGAGGGCTGCGCTTATGTTGCTCTGCGCTTGGCACAAGGCCGCTGTGATGCAGAGTATTGCTACCGCTGTAATTCTTTTTGCATTAAACATCATCTTTGTTTTTGGTTTACCTAATAACGTTTCTTTTAAAAAAAAATTGGATTAAAATAGTTCAATCCTTGATTTTTATCAGAAAAATGTTTATATTTACAATCCGATTTTATTAATAAACTCGCTTATGTATACATCTATTGCCAACCACGGTTTGACGGTGAAAGACAAGCTTATAGAGAATTATTATATACTGAATCAAATAGTACAGTCTATAGATACCGGCATTGCTGTTTTTTACGAAAAGCAGCTAGTGCATGTAAACAATGAAATACGCCGTATCACCGGGCGTACTTATAAGTATTTGGAAAACAATCTTGTAGAGATTATTTCCAAGTCGGACTACTTCAAGATAAAGCGCAAGTTTATAAGTGTGTTGAAAAATTACGCCGACAAGGACGAGTTTTATTTTAATATCATAATGCCCAACGGCGACACCAAGACATTGCGCTGCAAGTTTACGGTGGTGAGGATAGTGGAGAAGAAGGGCGTTTTTGCGATGGTGCATGAAACGTCGAAACAGTGCGACAAGAACCAGCAGAACCGCGACGACCTCTGTTCAAACGTTGCCCACGAGCTGCGCAGTCCGCTCAACGCAATTATCGGTTTTAGCAATATTCTCAACGACGACAGCCTGAGCGCCGAGGACCGCACGCATTACCTTAAATATATACGCAGCAGCTGTGTGTCGCTGCTTCATCTGTTGGACGATTTTTCGGATTACAACAAGTTGCAACACAATAAGATACAGATTGAAGAAATCTCCTTTGACATCAACAATATGTTCGACGAGTTGGAGGAGCGCAGCCGTATTATGTGCGCCGACCTTCACAAGGAAGATTTGAAGATTGTGTGCGTCAAGCCGTTGCGACAGCCATCGAGCATAGTTTATGGCGACGCCCAGCGCATTATGCAGGTTCTTATCAACCTGGTAAGCAATGCCATAAAGTTTACCGCAACAGGTTCTGTAACATTTAGTTACGATATTTCGCAAGGCAACCTTGTACTCTCTGTTAAGGATACTGGAATAGGCATTCCTAACGATATGATTACCAAGATTTTCGGACGGTTTACCCAGGTGGGAACGGTAAAGAGCAACAGCGGTCTCGGTCTCGGTCTGGCCATCACCAAAAACCTTGTGGAACTTATGCACGGCACTATCGACGTGAAATCCGAGGAGGGAGTAGGGTCGGAGTTTGTAATTTGCCTGCCTCAGAGATCGTCGGGCGGAATATCATCTGGCGACAAGTCGTCGGCGGCTCTCGAGTTTGACTTTTCGGGAAAGAAAATTCTCATTGCCGAGGATGCGCGTATCAACTATATTCTTTTGGAAAAGATACTTTCCAAAACCGGGGCAACCATTATCTGGGCCAAGGACGGCGAGGAGTGCGTTACGCTCTTTAACGCCAATCCCGATGTGGGACTGATACTTATGGATATGCAGATGCCTGTGAAAGACGGCTACACCGCCGCCCGTGAGATTCTGAAAATCGACTCATCTGTTCCCATTGTGGCTCAGACGGCTTTCAGTATGGACGACGAGCGCGAGCGCATACTCAACACCGGCTGCACCGACTACATCGCCAAGCCTATCGACCGTATAGAACTACTAAGAAAAATCGCGTCTGTAATCAGATAATTTATGGACAATTCGATAGAAATCAACTGGTTTTCGGTAATAGCGGGAGCGTTAGGCGGGTTGGTTTTCTTTCTTCTGGGAATGGAGCTGATGAGCAACGGTCTCAAAAGCAGCCTCGGAACCAACATCCGCAACATACTCACAAAACTTAACAAAAACCGTTTTGCAAGTCTTGTGACCGGTATCCTGCTTACTATGGTTACGCAGAGCACCGGCGCCACCACCATTATGATGCTCAGCTTTGTGGAGACCAACCTGATGAGTTTTTTCCAGACTATTCCCGTAATACTCGGCGCCAATATCGGCAGCACCTTCACCAGTCAGATGATAGCGTTCGACATTACCGCCTACGCCATACTGCCTGTGATTGTGGGCTTTCTGCTCAAGACCGCTGGGTTCAACGACAAGATTCGCGACGCCGGCAGCGCCATTCTCGGTTTCGGACTTGTGTTTTACGGAATGAAGCTGCTGAGCATTTCAGTGTCGGATCTCAAAGAGATGCCGCAGTTTCTCGAGATGGTTTCCTCGGCTTCCAACCCTGTGATTGGTGTGCTTGTGGGCACTCTTGCCACGGCTATTATGCAGAGCAGCTGTATGTTCACAGGTATACTTATGGTTTTTGCCAAGGAGGGACTTATGGGTTTGGACGAGGCTTTTCCGCTGATAATCGGCAGCGGTATCGGCACCAGTCTGCTTGTGGTTTTGGCGGCTATGGGTTCGTCGCGGCAGAGCAAGCGCACTATGATTGCCCACCTCTTTGTCAAGATTGTTCCCGCCTTTATCTTTGTGCCGCTCACTCCGCTGCTGGTGATGTTTCTTGATTGGCTCGGCGTTTTGTGGGACATTTCGCCCGAACGTCAGATTGCCAACACTCACACGCTCTATATGTTTGGTTCGGCTCTTGTGATTCTGCCGTTTACCAAGTCGGTGGCGCGGCTTATCGAGAAGATTTGTCCCGACCGTCCTATTCCCGAAGACAACCTTCCGCATCTCAGGTATATCGATATCAATGTGGATGTTATGCCGCAGTCGGCTATAGAACTCTCTATCTCTGAGACAGCTACGCTTATCAAGCTTACGGGACGAATGTTTGACAAGTCGCTCAAGCCGCTGTTAGAATACAATCCCGACAATCCCGAAACTATAAGGGCAATTGAGAAGACCATTACCGACCTCGACATCAAGGAAAACAAGCTCGACTATATCGAGGTGCAGATACGCAACTATCTTTTTGCCGTGGGAAGACGCAAGGCTTCCAACCTGATAACGTCGCAGATTTTTTCGATGATTTCGATTTTGGAGCAGACCGAGCGTATGGGCGATGTCATCCACCGTGGTATCAAACCCTTGTACAACAAGCTGATAGCCCTTGGCAAATCGTTCTCCCACGAGGGACACGACGAGATAGCCCACTACTACAACAGTATTTCGAGCCATTTTAACAGTCTGATAGCCGCCCTCACCACACGCGACACGCAGAAGATAGCCGTGGTGGCAGCCGACACCAAGCAGACCGCCGACCTTGCCGAGAGCCTCCGCCTGTCGCACATCAAGCGTCTGTGGGACGAGAACCCGAATGTGGAGCTTACGCACGAGATTCACATGCAGCTTATCGACGACCTTGCCGACCTTGCCACACTTTTATATAATATATCTTCAACCTTCAGCCGGAGCATATTGCCCGAGGACGGAGATTTGTAATGTTTTTTTTTCTTAATTTTGTGGTAGTGAGTGATAATATTACATTTTTTTTTTGCATATTTGCACTGAAATTATCTGTGATATTAACTAAATTGTAACATAAAATGAAAGCAAAACTTCTCACTTCTCTATTCGTCTTAGCAGTAATACTGTGTGTATGTTCGTGTCAGTCAAAACCCGAAGACCTTATCATTGGCAAATGGCAGATGACCGAGCTCACAACCAATAGTCCCGAGGCCGACAATCCCGACGTTAAGGAGTTTTATGCCGAAATGGCCAAAACATCCGAGTCGATTTTCAATGCCGACCTTACCTGCGTCAACACGGTAAACTCCATCACCACCAAGGGACGATGGACTATACTCGCCGACGGCAAACAGCTGCACATTATCGACGATGATTCTGGTTCTAAATCTATTATGACCATCGAATCAATCACTTCTGATTGCCTGGTGCTTACCACTAAGACCGAAGACATCGAAACAAAGACAGTTTATACAAAAGTTAAATAAAATTGGAACAGATACTTATTCAATACGCCCCCGACGGCAAGTCAACCGCTGAGAAACTTTTGCAGATTCTTAAGCAGAACAACTTTGGCGTTACCACGGGAGCGTCTGCACTATCCGACGGCGATATACCCGAACTGGTGATTGCCGTCTTCTCGCCTAAGGCCGACACTAACTCCGCTTTTATGAGCGCGTTGGATTACTGTCAGGAAAAAGACATCAACGTGGTGCCTTTTGTAACTTGCAAGATGGACACCTCGGCCACACAGCAGTATTTTCTCAACGACCATGTGTGGATCGACAATTTTGAAACGGTGTTTTCATCCGCGTCTGCCGACCATCTCGACCTTCTTACCAAAAACTATGGCGACCTTGCCGACCGCAAGCGTCTCAAAAAGGAGAAAGAGAGCAAAAAGCAGCGCCGCAGCGTGTCGGCGGCTAAGTCTTCAGCCAAATCAGCTCCAAAGGGCGATGGCAGCAAGGAGACTCTCTACAAAAATATATGCTATATGCTTGGAGCCGTGGTAGTTATTTTGCTGGCTATCTTGATGTTCCGTCCAAATGCTAGTGACCCAGGAGCTTCAAATAAGAGCCTCAACACTGTAGACCTCAATTCAAACATCCGTACATCCGAAAATCCCCTCATAGGCACTTGGCGTATGGAAAGCTATGCCGACAACCAGTTCCGTGCCAATTTGCAGGATAGTATCGACCACCAGGCTGCTGTCGACCAGCTTATCAGCGTGGCGTCGTTGGTTTTCACCGCCGACCGCAAGTTTGTGCGCACAGGTTTTACCCCAAATCCCGAGCGTGGATATTGGGAGTACGATCCTTCGAGCCATTATCTTAAGATGCAGCCCGAGGGCGACACCAAGTTCGACCAGGTGCAGCTGCAGGAACTCAACGATCAAAAGATGATTATCGTGGTTTCCGAAAAGGTTGACAATCTGGATATTATTACAAAAATTACATTTAGAAAGGTTTCTAACTAATAGAATATGAAAAAGTTATTGTACGTTGCCGCATTATGTGCCGCTGTTTCGTTCTATGCCTGCAACGATGGTGTGGAGCAGATGCTTGTGGGAAGGTGGACTCTAGAAAAATCAGAAATCGCCGACCTGGATAGTTTTTGCGAGTATCAGAGCCGCAAGTCGCTTGACGAAATCGACAAAGAGCTCAAACAGATTGATATGGAACTCGAAACAGCCGACAAAGTTGTTTATGAGAGCCTTGTGGAGCACCGCCGTACTGTGGAGAAACGCAAGGAAATGTTCGCTCCCGATTCTATCAAAATAGACGTGGAGAACAATATGAAAGAGCTTATCGGCAACTTCTTTTTTGATGTGCGCGGAAACAAGACTTTTTCGCTTTCAAGTCCAAACGACAGTGTTTCAGGTAATTGGAGTCTGCTCAACGATTCCGTTATCTCCACACTTATAAGCGGACGCCCCTCGGAGGATGTATTGATTATGTCGATTTCGGGCAGCAAGTTGGTACTCTCTTCTACTGAGTACGACGACGACGGCTACGAACTCACCACTATTATGAGTTATTCAAAATAAGGATCACATTCATACAATCACATACAAACAATCACATTTAAATCACTTATTGAAAGGTTATTATATGCTTAAAAAAATCCGTTTTTGGCTTGCCCTTATATTCTGGGTCAGCATAACGATTCTGTTTTTGGACTTCACCGGCGGACTTCACGCATACTTAGGGTGGATGGCCAAACTACAGTTTCTACCCGCCATACTGTCGCTCAATATCGGAGTGATAGTGTTTGTTCTCGCTCTCACCTTTCTGTTCGGAAGGGTCTATTGCTCAGTTATTTGCCCGATGGGCGTGTTTCAAGATTTTGTCAGCAGGATTGCAGGCCGTTTTAAGAAACGCCGCTTTTCTTTCAAGGAAAAAAAGCTCTCCGTTCGCTTTTATATTCTTGGAGCGTTTGTGTTGTTTTTGATATTCTTTGCACCTGTTGCCGACCTGATTGCGCCTTATAGTGCATACGGACGAATGGTAAACTCGCTCTTTCAGCCTGTGTATCAGTGGTTTCATAATATAGCCGCAAGCATAGCCGA
>JAGCNK010000118.1 GCA_017645985.1 Bacteroidales bacterium
ATCAAGCAAAGATGCAGATATTTTTCTAAAACTATCATCAAAAAAGAACTTCCCTCTATCACTTTCATCAATACTAAACTCTACATACGGCGGAAGATAAGCCTGAAATTTTAATGAAGCAATTTCTTTATTTAGAGAATCTTTAACTGATAATAAATTACCTTTCAAGGAAATAGTTTTTTCATCTAATGTTAGTTCAACTTTATTATTCAAACTATCGGTAGATGAAAGTTTGTTTTTATCAAAAAACCAAGATAATTTTCTGATATTAAGTGTTGTATCTTTAGATAGTATTTCGATTGTAATTTTATCGTTTGTATACATCGTAGCAAACAAACCACCATTCACATATTCATGCTCATTTGTTTTATTTCCTTTGATTTTGAAACTGATTAAAGGATTTAGTTTTTCACCACCTTCCACATTCTCTCCCTCTTCTTCCGCCTTGTTCCACTTCATCCACACCCTGCTTGGGTCTTGAATTTGATCCCACTGGAAGTGCCAAAGTTCAGTGGCGGTTTCGGGGATAGAGTAGTCCATCAAGTTATTAGTCTTTCCTGAATTGTTGGAGTTCTCAAACACGTGCTCCAATCCTGCGATTCCGTGACCTAACTCGTGGGCTATGGTGCGTTCGGAGCCGCCGTCGTAGATGAAGCCGCAGTTGTAGCCGCGGGGCATATAGCCCGATACGAGTGTGCCGCTGCCGTCTTTCTTATCTTTTACTTCATCTACAAAAAACAGATAATAGACTCCGTCTTTCATCCGTTTGTCGTAGGCATTCAGCACAGTCTTTTGGTCATTATTATAAACGGTTAAAACGCCGCTGCCACCGTGAGAGAATTCTTTAAGTTCATTGATTGTAATTTCGTCGGTGCTATCCTTAAAACTTACCGCACACTGATTGTAGACCTTGTTTAAATATTTTGTGATTTCTTTTGCGTTCAATTTTTTTGCCGCACCATTTACTCTAACAAATACTACTTTGTAGGTTTTCTGCTGATAGGTATTCAAAAACAACTTTCCTATCTTCTGGTCGCCGCGGTAAGCATAAATATAGTTGGTGTCTGCTTTGGATACGCCGGTGAATGTAAGTAAGCGGTCTTTTATGGGGTATGTTACGCCGTATTTATCTTTAAATACTACCGAATCTTTTTCTGGGTAGGTGTCGAATTCTACAAAAACTTTGTCGTTCTTTCCACATTCTACACTTTTATATCTAAAATCGTAAATTCCTACCTGCGGATAATATTCTGATGATGAGAAAATTCCGTGGTTGCCGCTGCCGATGTGATCGAAGGCGTAGGTCTGTTTGTCGTATTGTGAAAAATTTATCTGCCACTGGGCAAGGGAGTCGGATTTGCGGTGGTATTCTTTTAATAGCACACCGTTGCCGCCTGTGGCGTTGAACTCGTCCTTGCCCATCACCTGGCCTTTCTTGGTGACTACCAGTTCCTCGCCGTTCTTGCCTTGCACGAGGGTGTTCTCTTTGAGCCCGGTAACTGATATGTCGGTATCCTCGGTTTTTATTTTGCCTTTGTCATCTGTTACGGCTACCAACTTGCCCGACTCGTTGACGTATAGGTAGGTGTACGGTTTGTCGAGCTTAACGGTATCCTTGATTGAGAAGTCGGTGAGCACGGTGGCAGCGTCCAAGAACGCCTCTTCTATCTCCTTGCGTATGGTCTCTGGCTTGACAAGGAGGGTACTGTCGGGCACGTTGTGGAAGACGGTCGCAAGCACGATGTTGTCGGTGTTGATCTGTGTGTCGGTAAACTCGCACCTGATTTTAGCGCCGCCCCAGCAGTCCATTATCATAAAGAACTGACCACTGAGGTAGCCGTTCTTCTCTGTGGCGGATATGATCTCGTATCTGGTGTCGCCGTTTTTCGACTCCACTATCTCGCCCGGAACGAAGGCGTGCTTGAGTTCCTTGTTGGTGATTTCGCGGTCGGGAAACACCTTGCCGCACTCGTACTCTGGCGTGGGAACGGCCTCAAGATAGGTGTCGAGATAAGGCGTGTAGCCTGAGAGCAGCGTTGGGTCGCCGTAGCATTCGGCACGCACCCGCGCTTTGAGATGGTAGCCGGTAGACGGCATATTGATTGAGAATCCGGCGTATTCGCATGCTACCAGGTCGATGGTGCGTCCTGTTTGCGGGTCGTAGTACTCAAAGTAGTACTTGGTGTGGGCGGGATCCATATCCCACGTCCAGTTTATCTTCAATCCGCGGTTGGTGTATCTGAGCCCTGTCACCTCTTCGGGCTTGCGCTTGTAGGTGAAAGTGAAGATTTCAGACTGTCCTTGGTTGGCAAATTTCTGCTGATTGAGGGGATCTTCCACTGTCACCCGCCAGGCGTATTGCATGCCGGGCTTCATATTCACTGTGGAGGGGTGAAACGTGTACATCGGGCTGGTCAGGGTATACGTGTGAAGCGGTTTCACAGTGCTTACCACGGTCTGGACGGGTATTCCGTCAACAGCGCATTCCCATAGTTCAAAGATATAGCGAAACGAACCTACGGTCTTGGGGGTCCACGAAAATACAATCGGCATAGTCTGCTGGCTTGGTGGAACCAACGACTTATCTTTAGGCAGGGAGAGCACCGGCGGCTTGCCCATACGGGCGTTGAACATCACAAAGGCGGCGTTGCTTATCTGCCGGTTGTCTTTGTAATTCAGCACTTTTACGTTCATTCTGTAAAAGCCTTCGGGCAGCTGCCCATCTTGGAGATATTTGGCTGCGGTGATGCCTCTGAAGTCGAGGTTCTGTATGTCGAAATACCTGGCGAGATCTGCGCCTGTGAGCACCATCGTCTGTCCGCCGCTGATATACAAAGGAGCCGGAGCAAACGAAGGCTTTGTGGTTACCTTCACGTTCTGGCACTCGAGCGAGATGCTCAGCTTGAAAGCGCAGTTGGCGTCTAACAAGTCCTGTCCCGTGAGTGTGACGATCATCTTTGGCGAGGCAAAGTCGCCAAGGAACAGGCTGTATGGCGGGGTGTACTGCACTGTGGCGCGGACGGGGTAGTTCTGCTGTGCGTATGCCGCGGTGCAGAGTGTCAATAGTGCAAGTATTATTAGTAGTTTCTGTTTCATACCTTTTTAAAAAGAAATTTTAACTTCATCGCTTAATGATGACTCTGTGCCATCCTCAAATTGATGCCGGATACAATATCTGAAAGTTCTGCCCGCCGACACGTCGGTGTCGGTGTATTCGTTGCCTTGCACTATGGCATAAGTGCTTAGTTCACCTTGCTGTTCAGCTCTATAAACCACAGTTTTACGCACTTGCTTACGCAACGACGAGGTGTTCCATTTTAGCAATACTCCGTCTGGTGTCAAAGTGGTATTGAATGATATTTTTTCGGCTTTTGCCGGAATATCCGCAGCAACAATATTCGACAATTCTGAATACAATCCTCCATTGTCAACGGCCTTGAGAGCATAATAATAGGTTTCGCCTTCCTCGATACCGTTGTCGGCGTATTCTGTCGACCGTGCCGGCAACGCGGCCAGAGTGTCGAACCTTTGGTCCAGATCGGTTTTGCGAAAAAGGATTGTGCCAGCCACATCACCTGAAGCCGAATTGTGCCACGACACAACCACCTTTTTACGTCCTACCTCCACGTTGTGGATTCGCGGTGGCGCAGGCGGAATGGTGTCGTATCTTGCCACAGCCGCAGGTGTCGACATCGCGCTCTGGTTGTCGCGTCCGTCCACCGCTTTGAGACGGTAATAAACATACTCGTTGCTGGTGTTTAGTGTTATGGTATCGGTAAAAACCGTGTCTTTGATCATATACGGACACGCCAGCACAAATTCCACATCGGGCAGATTGGCTCGGAACAGACGGTAACCTGCCACATCGGGGTCGGTGCTGCGCTGCCAATACACAGTCACGCGTCCAAGACTGTCGCAATATCCTTCTGGTGGTGCGGGAACGGCTGGCGGCACGCTGTCGATAAGCATAGCATACGAAGGGAAAGGGTTGATAACCTCGTTCCCTGAATTGTATACTGAGATATAATAATAGTTGTCGTTGAGCGGCTTGGTGTCGATAAAGCTGCGACTTGCGGCGCTGACGTTGCCTTCCAGCAATTGTTTGGTGCTGCCGGTAGATGACGAGCGGTAAATTTTGAATCCGTCTATTTCGGTGTCGGCATCGGGAGTGTATTGCCAGAAAATTTCAACAGAAGAGTTGTTGATGGTGCGGGTGGTGGTTAGCTCGGGAATGTTTTTGATTTCAGCCTTGCCGCTGCAGGCTTCCGCTTCCGACGGAGGACTTGTCTGTCCGAAACTGTTGACCCCGAGAGTGCGGTAATAGTATTTTTGGTTGTTGGTTTCAAGCGAGTCGGTGAAATACATCTCAGACACAGCACCTCCTTGGTCAGACACTACCGACATAGGATTTTCTGAAATACGCTCAAAATGTTTTCCATCATCGCTTTTTTCGATATGGTATGCTATATAGTAAGGTGTGGACTGAGTGTTCCACACAATAGTGGCAGACTTGTTGCCTGAGATCGCGTACGGACGTTCGGGAGGCGGCAGAGGACGGTATTCTTTTGTCGAAGCCATAGCGTACGCAGTGTCGCAGTATCCGCTGTCAACGGCAATACGCAAAGTGTACGCATAAATTTCGTCAGGGTTTACTGCCACATCGTTGTAATACAGACCCAGCAGCATAGCAGCGGTGGTGTCCATATCGGCGCAATATAGCGAGAATCCATACCGTTGCACATCGTCGTTATGCTTGCGGTAGGCAACCATAGGATTAAAGGTGTCGTACGATTCGCGTTCGCCAAAAACACATTCGGCCGCCACCATCACATACTTGTTGTCTGAATACTGTTCCCACTTGTCCATTTCGGACATTTTGATGTGCCGAGATTCTCTTTTCTCGGTAGGTATCTCCTCGCCGTTTCTAAAAATGGCGTATTTTTCAAGAACGTACCCATATTGTTGGGCCGTTTCCCATACCGCACACGAAGTAGGAGCCCAACGAAGCTGGATACAGTTCGTTTGTGGGTTGGTTATCACCAGCAAACTCTCGGGTTTTTGTGCTGCAGAATACAACACTCCAGTCAACAGCAAAATCAGTAAGTGTAGAGACTTCATATTGTGTTAGTTTTCGGAGGCGAAATAACACATTTGAATCCATATTGCCAAATGTTTTTGCACACTATATTTTTTTGTCTAACTTTGGCGGCATAAAACTAATATTAAACATCATAGATTTTTTATTTGAGCTATATGAAAAAGACCTTTCTACTATCAATAGCCGCCCTTGTGTCGGCAGCTGTGATAATCTCAGGATGCAAGAAGGACGACAGCAACCCAGAACCGACACCCGAACCAATTGTGAAATATGACTCATTACAAGTCCTCATACTTTTTGAAGATAATAAGTCGCAATTTTACGAC
>JAGCNK010000119.1 GCA_017645985.1 Bacteroidales bacterium
ATACCAAAGGCAACAGCATTGGCGTGCGTGTGGCGTTGGAACCCATCAACACATTCCGCATTGATGTAAGTTTCGACCGCAGCATTGTATACAATACCGAAGAGTTTTTTGCCTATGCCTCCGACATTGACGGATGGCAGACATCGAGCCGGGTTAAACACGGTAATTTCCGCATAAGCTACAATATGCTTAAGACCGCATTCCACAAGGTAGGCGACGACTACTCTTTGGACACATACAACGAGTTTCTCGAAAACCGCGAAATTATCGCACAGCGTCAGGCCGACCGCCGTGTAGGCATCAACGGTTACGACCCCACGCCGCAGACCGACGCCGACGGCAACCTCCTGTATGGCAACTATCCCGACGGATACAGCAAGACCCATCAGGATGTGCTCCTGCCTGCGTTTTTGTCTGCGTATGCCGGCACTAGTCCCAAAAAGATTATGCTCGACCCGTTTTTGAAAATTCCTTTGCCCAACTGGCGAATCAACTACAAGGGTCTCGGCAATATTCCTCTGCTCAAAGATGTGGTGCGCTCGGCTATGCTTACCCACGCCTACACCTCGTCGTATTCTATTACCAACTTTAAGAACAACGCCGACTACGATTTTGACCAGGAGGCCGCCTTCGGACGCTCGTTTGCCCGCTACGAGGCTAATAACCTCTTTATTCCGCAATACGAGATAGCAGCCGTCACACTCGACGAAAAATTCGCACCTCTTGCCGGAATCGACATTTCGTGGGTAAACCTTATGAGCACCAAATTTGAGTACCGCCGCACCCGCCAGATAACCCTCGGATTTGCCAACAGCCAAATATCCGAAATGTACCGCAAGGAGTGGATAATCGGAGTAGGATACAAGTTTGCACAGTTGCCGCTCAATATCCGCACCTCGGGCGGAAGCAGCCGATTTAAGAGCGATCTCGACCTCCGTGCCGATTTTGTTATCGACGACGACAAAACCATCATCCGCGAGATAGAAAACCTCTACGACCAAATTTCGGCAGGACAGAAGAGTTTCTCAATCAAGTCTACCGCCGACTACCGCCTGTCGGAAAGGTTCAAGGTGCAGCTATACTACAACCATCAGATAACCAACCCGATTATTTCAACAAGCTATCGCACAAGCAATATCAAGTTCGGATTTAGCATTACGATGAGTCTTGATTGATGATGAGGATTTATTTGACAAAAAAAATTGAAATTTTATAGTGTTATTTACATTAAGGTTGATTATCTTTGCAAATAATGCGTACAAGGTATCTCATATTGCTATTGCTGCTGTCGGTAGCCGTGTCGGCTGCCGCAGCTCCGCCCAAGAAGCCTGCAACGGTGTTCAGGGGCGACAGCACGTCGTATATCTACTATAATCCGCAGAGCTCGCTCAACTTTTTTTATTGGGAAACCGGAGTGCGTGTGCCCAAGCCGATACCGCAGATTACCGTCTCGCCCAAGGTTGACTCGCTGACGATGAGGCTTGAGCGCGACACTGCTCCGCTCTTTACCCTGCCTGCGGTGCTGCCGCCTGTGCGCAACACGCTCTACACCTTTGAAATCAACGAGACGGAATACACCGTGGGCATTCCCACCGACAAAACTTCGTATATCTACCAGCAGCGCAAGCGTTACCAATTTTCGCGTGCCGATTCGGCGTTTATGTACGTGCCGCTCAATTTGAAAAACCTCAACAGGTTCACACTCGCATTCTACGGCATCAACGCCTGGCAGATTCAGATTGAGGATAAGCCCGTGGAGCGTTTCCACTTTGATCTGGACAAGTCGAAGACCGACCTGGTTTTTCCCGAGGGAATGCTGATATTCTTTGTGCTGAGCCTGGTGCTTATCCTACTTGCCAATTTCTTCTCAAACGGCTACATACCGAGGCTTGTGCTTATTGTTTTTTATTACAACGCCTTCAACAATACCGTGGGCGAGCGCAACATCTCAGCCGACAAAGCCGGCTATATGCTGTTTGTGAACTATATCATCAACGTGGTTCTCTTTTCGGTGATAGCTATGACCAAGTACGGAATGGAGCTTCCGTTCTCATTTTTTATTGCACTTGCAATAGGCTGTGCCGCAGTGTTTTTGATATACTTGGTTAAACTTTTGGTTTCGCTGATGCTGAGCAACCTTTTTATGTGCAAGGACACATTCTCGCTGCATTACAGCAATGTGTCGTACCTGGCACAGCTGCTCGGCGTGGTGATGCTGCCGCTCAACTTCTGCATGGTGTACGTAGGATACGACCTCACCATCGAAACCTTGTTTGTGGTGTGCGTTGCAGCGTGCATTCTGGCAGAGACATTAAAATTATTTAGATTATGCAAAATAATATTTGATAAACATTTTTCTAAATTTTATTTATTTTTGTACCTTTGCGGCGTGGAAATTTTGCCCGTGTTGTTGGCAGTCAAAATTCTATCCCGTTGACAGTCATCGGCAATTTCCCGACGATAGGGATAGTTTGGGATATAATTTTAAAATAAAGAGTTTTGAAAATTACTAATTTGCTGATTTCTCAGCCAAAACCCGTAGGCGACAGCAGCCCTTATTTTGATTTGGCTGAAAAGTTGAAACTGAATGTCACATTCCGTCAGTTTATAAAAATTGTCGGTGTTAGCACCAAAGATTTTAGGGCGCAGCACATCAATCTGCCCGATTACACAGCCGTAATCTTCACTAGCAAAATCGGTATCGACAACTTTTTCCGAATAGCCAAAGAGGTTAAATACGCCGTTCCCGAAACTTTGAAGTATTTCTGCACCACCGAGCAGATAGCGCTTTATTTGCAGAAATATATCGTTTACCGCAAGCGTAAGATATTCCATGGCAAAAAGACCTTCAACGACACTATCGACGCTCTCAAAAAGAACATCGCCGAGAAGTTCCTGCTCATAACAAGCGACGTGAGCAGCAACGAGATTCCCGATTTTCTCGACAGCGTGGGCATCAAGTTCGACAAGTGCGTGATGTACCAGACCGTAAGTGCCGAGCTCGACGACCTGAAACCAGATTTTCCGAATTTCCAAGTGCTTGTGTTCTTCACTCCTGCGGGAATCAAGAGCCTTCACGAAAACTTCCCCGATTTTGAGCAGGGCGACGTTAAGATTGCCGCCTTCGGACACTCGGCGTGGGAGGCTGTGGAAAAGTACGGCTACCGCCTGGATATCAAGGCTCCCACCGAGGAGGCCAAGAGCATGCCTGCAGCCATAGAGCAGTTTATTATTGCAAACAATAAGAGAAAATAGATATATCTTGCAGAAGACAAACACATTAGGCAAAACCGAAAGGCTCAAGAGTTTTGTCCGTATAGATAAACTTTTTAACACGGGGAGGTCGTTCATGGCCTTCCCTTTTATAGTTTACTATACCATCGGGGGCGAGGCCGACACCGACTGCGACCAGATGATGGTGACGGTGAGCAAGCACTATTTCAAGCACGCCGTTGACCGCAACCACATCAAGCGCCTTACCCGCGAGGCATACCGTGTGCGCAAGAGCCAGCTGCAGAACCTTACCGACAAGCATTTCAGCATAGCCTTTGTGTACAAGTGCCGGCATATTTCCACTTTTGACGCCATTTCTGCCGCTATGGACACTATCCTGTCGAAGTTTGCCCAACTGTTGGGCGAGGGCGGAGAAAAGGCCGAATGACGGCGCTATTTTTTTTGATGGAAACAGTTATAAAACAAAAAAGCCACGCTGTGCAGCGCGGCTTTTTTGTTAAAGAAATTATTCCTTTTAGAATGTGTCCTCTTCTGTTTCGCGGTCGATGATGTAGACCGAAATACAGCCCTTGTTCTTTTCTACGGGAACAGCGTAACCCTCTTCTTTGGCGGGTTGTGTCTGGTTTTGACGGGGCTGCTCGTAGTCGTAGTCGGAGTAGCTGTACTCCTGAACCTGCTCCTGAGGAACCTCAACCTCTTTCACGTCGATCATAATTTTGAGAGAGGTGGAAGAAACGGGGGTGAAGTCGAAAAACGGGTGTATGAATTTGTTTCTCTTCAAATCCATATACTCCTGCAGAGCTGTCTGCTGAGGGCTTTTCGGCTCGTCGTCTTGCAGCTTGCCGGGAACGTTGACAACTACTTCGCCGGTGCTCATATCGATGATTTTGACATCGATATTGTTGTTGAATACCGTGCTTGCGAAAAACTGTATTCTATAGTCCATACCTTTGGTGATCGGCAGCACGAATTCGTATTTGCGTCCCGTCTGGCACATTGCGCTCTTGGAAGCGGTGTTGTAGCGGTAGGGAGCCATAGGCTTGCGCATTTTAAGCTGGTCGGTGCAAGTGGTGTTCTGTGCTTGAAGTCCCAACGGCAGTGATACTAAAACAACAAGTAAAAATTTAAATATATTTTTCATATTTGTAGAAGTTTTAATATTTTACTTATTTAACGTTGTTTATTGTGATATTATTTCTTACCGAAGTAATTGTTTCTTTAATTTTCTTAAAATTATTTTCTGTCATCTTGATTTTCATACCTCCGCCCACTTTGATAGCGCCGTTGTTGCCTGTGGAGACTGATGACTGGTTCTTTTCAACTGTGAGCTCGCCGAATGCGTCTTTGAGGGGAGTGAGGTCGGCGATGGTGGTCTTGATGGCGGGGTCAGACTGCTGCTGCTCAAGACGGAGCATGAGGTTGTCGCAGATGATCTTCTGGTCGGCGATGCGCTGGATTGTGGGGTTCTCTGCGTCGTATTTGTCAACAGAGTTTACCACGATGTAGAGAAATTCGAGCCATCCGCCGGTAGAGATGAGGGTCATCGTTTTGGCGCGGTTCTTAGAGTCGAGGAAGTTCTGGATATCGTAGTAGATGTCGCTCGAGATCTGCTTGAGCGAGTCGCGGTCTTCCTTGACGTTTTCGATGCGGTTTACAAGGCTCTGGTTGAACACGTTGCCGATGCCGATAGCGTCAGACAGCTGGCGAACTACCTTGAACTCTTTGAGAGATTCCTGGTACTTGCCAAAAGCGGCGCTGTATGCCATGTCGGCGGTGTATGTGCCAAAGTTGATCTCCTTTGACTTGATGTCGATGTATTTGTCGATATTTTCCACGGGGTTGGTGAGTCCGGGAACGAACTGAAGGTTCTTGTCTTTTGTGAAGGCGAAGAGGTCTTCGGGAGAGGGTATCAGATAGAAGTTGTTTTCGTTTGTCTGACTTGTCTGGGTCTGCTGCTGGTCTTGCTGCTGTTGTTGGTTGTTTTGGTTGTTGCCGTCGCCTGCGCACGACTGAAACATTAATGCCGATGCTGCTACGATGGCGCAGATTGGTGTTGCTTTAATTTTCATTTTTTTTGAAGTTTTTGATTTTGTTTATATATTAATGTTGTCTTGTCTGTTCCATACAATTTTTTTGCCGAAACCTAAGCGGTTGTCGGTGAGTTTGTAGAAATTTGGCTCTAAAACCACGTATGTACCCGGTACGGCTATTGCGTAGGGGTATTTCAGCAGGTATGTCTTTTTTGCGTTTGACAGGTAGTCGTCGGTGGGGACAACGGCCTTGGCGCATATCTGCAAGCCCTGCAGCTTGCCCACTTCCTTGGTTTCTAACACTATTGAGGCGGCTACGTTGCTGTTTTGGGCTATCTCTTTCATATGGCGGGTGTTTTCGGCATCTGTCTTTATTATAAAGGTGTTGCGCTCAGCGTCGTAGGCGTAAAAGCAGTCGCAGCAATATGGCTGACCGTCGGCGCAGGTGGCAAGTACCAATACGTGATGGTTGCCGATAAACTCCGTTATTTTATTGTCTAATTTTTCTTCCATTTGGTTGCATTAGTTTAGTTGTCGGAGCCGAAAGGAATGCCGTTTTCAATCTCCTTAAAGTCGGTGCTGATAACGGCAAATTCTGAACGACGGTTTAACTGATGGCAAATTTCGCGGTCTTGGTTGCTGGTGAGATTGTTGATAAATGCCTCGCTGAGCACGTCGCCCTCTTTGAGGAAGGGATATTTGTCGGCTATCTTTTTGGTAACTTTTACAGGGTTGGATTCGCCCATACCTTTTGATGTGAGGCGGGCGGGATTGATGCCTTTTGACACAAGGTAGTTGACTACGCTCTTGGCACGCTCATCGGAGAGTTTGAGGTTGGCTTCGTCGTTGCCACGGAAGTCGGTGTTGGCACGCAACTCAATGGTAATGTTGCTGTTAACGTTGAGCACTTCAACCAATTTGTCAAGACTTACCATCGACTCTTCGCGGAGGTTTGCCTTGTTAAAGTCGTACTCTATGTTCTCGATCTCAATTACCTGATTGATAGGCGACATAAGTATCTCGATATGCAATACTGTGTTCTCGGTCAAACCTTTGGTGGTCTCCTTGCCAACGCCTTTGAGAAATCCCGGCTTGTTGGTAACGAACATGTAGTCGAGGTTTTCGGCAAGTTTAAAGTTGAATGTGCCGGCGTTGTTGGTCTTGGATTCCAGCTGTGTGCCGTCGCTGGCTGTGAGCTTCACCTCTGCGTCTGTGATCACCACTGTGGTCTCCTCGTTTTTAACCACGCCCTCGATGCTTACCTCGATAGGGGGGAGGAAGAATGCGTAGATGTCGTCGCCACGGCTGCCCTCGCGGTTTGACGAGAAATAGCCTTTCTGGAATTTTTTGAAGAATGTGATGCCGAAATCGTCGCCGGCTGAGTTGATGGGCACCTGCATATTTTCGGTGTGTGTAACGCCGTCTTTGGTGTAATGCTTAAAGATGTCTAATCCGCCGAGACCGCCGCGACCGTTGCTCGAGAAGTATAACGAGCCGTCGGCAGCTGCAAAGGGATAAAGTTCGTCGTCTTGAGTGTTGACATTTCCGCCAAGGTTCTGCGGGTCGCTC
Source organism: Bacteroidales bacterium (assembly GCA_017645985.1). Lineage (GTDB taxonomy): Bacteria > Bacteroidota > Bacteroidia > Bacteroidales > UBA3824 > UBA3824. The sequence goes on from JAGCNK010000119.1 coordinate 6,834, forward strand.
CATTTGTTTTTGCCCTCGCGTGTGGCTTTCCAGATATCTCTGCCGCCGAGACCGCCGGGAGCGTCGGAAGAGAAGTAGAGCGTGCGGCCGTCGGGACTGAGGCAGGGGTGACCTACCGAAACGGCGGTGTCCTGAAACAGCGGAACTTCCTCAGGTGCCGACCAGGTGGCGTTTTCTAACAGTGTGCTGGTGTAGATTCTGCAGCCGAGGTTCTGGTTCTTGATGTTTTTGCACGATGTGAAATACATTGTCTGTCCATCGGCAGATATGCAGGGACTGCCCTCATCAAAATTGGTGTTTACAGCACCTTCGGCAGGGATTGGAATACTCCATTTGCCTTTTTTGTCGCGTTTGGAGTAGAAAATATCGGTGTAATACATTCCGCTGTTGGCGTTTCGCTCGTTGCCTGTGGCGCTTTCGCGAGCCGAAGTGTAGAAAATTTCGGTAGAGTCGGTTCCGAATGCTGGAGCAAAGTCGCTCTCTTTGTCGTTGAGCCAGCGTGCGGGGTAGACGATGTATCTTGTGGGTTTCTTTTCCCATTGAAGGGCGGTTTCGCAATCTTTTACGCCTTGTTCGCCGCGTTTGTCGTCGGGAACGAGGTCTACATAGCTGCTGTACATTGCGGAGGCGTCTTCGTAGTTGCCACGCATTTTGAGAGCATCGGCAAGGTAGAGAGTAGCCAAGGGGTTAGAATATTTTGCTTGAACAGCCTTTTTGTACCAACGTTCGGCGTTGCGGGGGTCGCTGGTTTTGCGGGCACATTCGCCAAGGTAGAAACAAATTTTGCCCTTTGTGGGACGGTCTTTGGTTTTGGGATAAAGTTTCACAAGCATTTCGGAGCATTTGATATATTCTCCTGAGTTGAAGTAGGTGAGAGCCTTGTCCACCTTTTTGTTCTGAGCCATTGCCTGCGGAGTGGCAGCAGCAAATAACAGTAACGCTATTGTAGCAATTGTAATTATCGAGCGCATCGTGTTTAGAGTTTAGAAATACGTTTTGTCAAAAAATTACAAATTTTGTTCTTTTTTTTGAGAAAACAAATTTTTTTGAGGATTTTTTTGATTTTATGTGTATTTGTGGGAAATGGTGGGGAATGGCGTTATTTTTTTAATCCTTTTCCTTTGTCAAAAGTGCCTTCAACTGTTCTATGTCCGGCAGGGCTTTGCGGAGTCTATCGTCCATATCCATAGTGGTACGGTATGTGGCAACACCCATTGGCTTGTCGTAATCTTGTATAACGTATTCCACAAATTTGCTGTTGGCATTGCTACAAAGTAAAATACCAATTGAGGGATTCTCGTCGGGTTTTCTTACTTCGTCGTCGAGGATACGCAGATAACCTGCCAACTGTCCGAGGTATGCAGTTTTAAAAGGTCCTGATTTGAGTTCAACACACACAAGTGCTTTGAGTTCGCGGTTGAAAAACAGAAGGTCGGGGAACTGAATTTCTCCATACTTTTCCAAGCGGTATTGGTTGCCTACAAAAGTAAAATCGTTGCCAAAGGTCATAATAAAGTTCTTGACATTGTGGACAATGGCTTGCTCAACCACACGTTCGTCTTGATCCTTGTCGCGAACAAAAAGTTCCTCAACATTGATGAAGTCCAAAAGATATTCATCTTTGAACATCGAGATTGCGCGGAACGCTTGTAATTTGTCGGGAATCGTTTTGGTGAAATTATTGGGCAAACTGCCTCTGCGGGAATACAAATCATCGTCGATGAGTGCTTCCAAGTCTTCCACCTTTACTTTTGACTCATTAGCAAAACGGATGTAAAACTTTCGTTGTTCTAAATCTTTTACTTTGCTGACAATAGCGTAATGATGTGAAAAACTTATGGACATAAATTCTGTTATCGGGAAGTCGGCAGAGACTTTTATTTCAGCCTGAATCAATTTGTTCGTTGGAACGAACGAATTATCCAATTTGTTCGTTCCAACGAACAAATTGGTATCATCTTGATTTATTGGTACTTTATCGACTGGTACTTCTAAACATTTCCATTCTTCGTAAAATGTTCGCATTTTACGCATACTTGGAGCAGAAAACCCTCTCAGTCCGGGCAGTTCTTTCTTCAACTGTTGCGAAATAGTGTCGATAACGCCTTTGCCCCAATTTTTGTTGCGTGTATTATAAGACACATACCGCCCAATGCCGTAATACAGTGCAAGTTGCTCTTGATTGACGGCTTTTACGGCTTTGATTTGGCTCTGCAATATCGCCGATTTGATAATATCTACGGCTATGGATATTTCTTCGTTAGTGTTTTTCATATAGTTGCCTGCCGCAGTGTATGTATAGCGGCGAATTATGGCAAAGATAAGGATAATTTATTAAAAAAACAAACGTAGAGACGTCATATTATGGCGTCTCTACGTTGCATGATTATAAAGAACGGTTATGGTTTATTATTTCTTGTTGGAAAATTATAATTACTATTTTTCTCTTACTCCAAATAATACTTCCGCCGCTCTTCCTGTGTCAATGGGCGGTCTTTGAACCGTTCACGAGTTGAGTCGATTAATTCTTGGAGCGGTGGGAAGTCCCACAAGCTGACAAAACCGTTTTGACTTGCTAATATGATCATATTGCCATCTGGAACGAAGGCAACTTGACACTTATATAAAAATGAAGCAGTAGCAGATAGTTCTACTATCTGTAGTCCAGTTTTTGCATCCCATATAATAACCGTAACGTCACTTGTTGCTGATACTATATATTTTCCGTCAGGACTGAAGGAGGCATACAAGAAACTTACATCATACGATGTTTCCATCCTCCTATACTCCTGCTGTGTCTTTGCATCCCATATCCTTACCGTTCCGTCATCAGATGCCGTCACAATATACTTGCCGTCTGGGCTGAAATTAGCGGAGTTGACAACGTTTGTATGCC
>JAGCNK010000120.1 GCA_017645985.1 Bacteroidales bacterium
CAAGGCGGGCATGATTTTTATGTCGGTAAACACTCCCACCAAAGAATATGGCAAGGGCAAGGGAATGGCGGCAGACCTTAAATATATCGAACTCTGCGCCCGTCAAATTGCAGCGGTGTCAAAATCAGACAAAATCGTTGTTGAAAAATCTACCCTTCCCGTGCGCACTGCCGAGGCTATCCGCTCTATTTTGGACAACACCGGCAACCACGTGAAGTTTCAAATACTTTCCAACCCCGAATTTCTTGCCGAGGGAACGGCCATCAACGACCTTCTCAATCCCGACCGTGTGCTCATAGGCGGATTGCAGACTCCCGAAGGCAAGGCGGCAATTGAGGAACTCACTGCCATTTACGCTCATTGGATTCCCCGCGAAAAAATCATCCAGACCAACGTGTGGAGCAGCGAACTATCGAAACTCACCGCAAACGCATTTTTGGCACAGCGCATCTCGTCGATAAACTCACTGTCAGCACTTTGCGAAAAAACAGGTGCCGACGTTACCGAGATTGCCAAAGCCATTGGTTCCGACAGCCGTATTGGCAACAAGTTTCTCACCGCATCGGTAGGTTTCGGCGGCTCGTGCTTTCAAAAAGACGTGCTCAACCTCGTGTATATTTGCAAAACTCTTGGCTTAGAAGAAGTTGCCGAATATTGGGATTGGGTTATCAAGATGAACGACTATCAAAAGCACCGTTTTGCCGACAATATCATCACAACGCTTTATAACACCGTGTCGGGCAAGAAGATAGCATTTCTCGGATGGGCGTTTAAAAAGAACACCAACGACACCCGCGAAACTCCCGCTATGTATGTGGCTGACACTCTGATGAACGACCTTGCCAATATTTCGGTTTTTGACCCGAAAGTATCGCCAAATCAGATATTTACCGACATCAACCACGTAAACGGCAAGAGCGACGAAGAAAATCAAAAGCAGCTTTCGTTCGTTAACGACCCCTACGAGGCTTGTCAAAACGCTCACGCCGTGGTAATCCTCACCGAGTGGGATATGTTTAAGACCCTCGATTGGAAACGCATCCACGACGGTATGATGAAGCCCGCCTTTGTTTTCGACGGGCGAAACCTGCTTGACGCCGAGGCTATGAAAAAGTTGGGATTTGTCTATTCCGGCATCGGAAAATAGCTGTATTCGTACTCGCGTACAGTGTTAAAATCTTCCTCTTTCACTATCTTGCCGTCCTCATTGTAGGTCGACACGGTTTGGTTTACGATATTGCCAGTGCCAGTGGATGTGATAACGGTGACAGTGCGCAGTTCGTCGTTGTATTCGGTGGTGATCTTGCCACGCGAGCCTATGGTCTGCAATATCTCGCGACCACGGTCGTCGTATTGGTAGGCGTGGCTGTCCAAAAGTTCCTTTTTGGGATTGAGAATACCGAGAAACGACATCCGCCCTGCCTCGTCGTACTTGTAGATACGATGGTCGATTTCACGTCCGTCGCGGTCGAGGTTTTTGGTGATTATCAGCTTTCCGTCGGCAAATTCCGACATCTGGTGAAGTGTCTGCTCGCCGTTGTAGTCTATTACGGTGTGCTCTGTCACGTTGCCGTCCTTGTCGGTGGCAAACTTCTCGGTCTCCTCGGTGTTGCCGTCCTCGTCAACGGTGATGAGCGTAAGTCCGCCGTCGGTATACTGGTAAGTCTTCACCGACTTGAATCCGCCCTCGTACTCAATCGTCTCCTTGGCGGCTCGTCCTTCGGGAGTGTACTCGTAAAAATGAGTCTCGTTGACAGTCTCCTCGTCAGAAAAAATCGTCAGTTCGGTGCGTCTGCCCTGCTCGTTGTATTTGGTCACGTTTTTTGACAGCACCTCGCCGTTGTCGTCGTAGTCGATCGAGAGGATTTCGTTGCCCTTGTCGTCGTATTCGGTGTAGGCGGTGGTAAAAGTGCGCCCGGTCTCTTTGATAGTGGTCTTTTGTGTAACAGATTTTATTTCCATAATTATATATAGTGTGTTTCGAAATTATACATCTATTCAATTAACATTCCGTGGCTGTCGAATTTCACAATCTCGCCCTGGGTCTTCACCACGGTAGTGCCGTTCTGGGTCACGAAGGTGGCTTTTTTAGCTGTAGTGCCTTGAATCACAAAGCCTTCCATATCGAACTGCACAGAGCGCAGACCCATAAAACTGATTTTTTCGTCCTTATTGATACTCAGCTTGGTGGTTTCGGCAAGGGTCAGGCGCTTTATTTGTCCCGAGGGATAAAACTTGACATCGGTGCCGGGTTCTGAAAAAATCCTTGTGCCGTCGTTGCACACATATTCAAGACCCTGCGCTGGCGAACCCTCTATAATCATTCCGGCATTGTTGAACGCCACAGGAGTGTTTGCCTTCAATTCGTAGAATGTGCCGTTGCAAGCCTGAGCAATAAAATTCACTGCCGTAAAACCTTCGTATACCTTGCCATCGTTGTTGAGCTTGATTTTAAAACCGGCGGCAAAGCTTACGAGCGGACCAGTAGTCCACAAATCGGTTTCGGCGGCAAGCACACCCTCCACCACATAGCCCTGCGAATTGAGCGTCACGGGAAAACCGCCCTTAAACATCACTTTCAAGCTGGCGGTGTTCATCAGCGTGTCGTGTTTAAGAGTGTCGGCGCCGCTGGCAAAACATTCCGCCACAGCCGCAACAAAAAAAATAATCGCAAAAAACTTACTCATTTTATTGGTTTTACGCCGCAAAGATATTAATTTATTGTTGAAAATTTTTCGGGGCGATGGTTAGTAGCATTTTTTTTTTAACTTTGCAAAATTAAAAAGAGATAAAAATGGCTTTCAAATCAGGCTTTGTAAACATAGTAGGCAATCCTAACGTGGGCAAGTCCACGCTGATGAACATACTGGTAGGCGAAAGGCTCTCTATCATCACATCCAAGAGCCAGACCACCCGCCACCGCATTATGGGCATCGTTACCGGCGACGACTATCAAATTGTATATTCCGATACCCCGGGTGTGCTTAAACCCGTGTACAAATTGCAAGAGAGCATGTTGAAGTATTCAGAAGACGCTCTCGAAGATGCCGATGTAATACTTTATATCACCGACGTGCTAGAATCCAAAACCAAGAACCAGTTCTTTTTGGATATGGTAAACCGTCTGGAAGTGCCTATTGTACTGTTAATCAACAAAATCGACCTTGCCGACCAGGCCAAGGTGGAAGAGCTTATACAGCAGTGGCACAGCCTGATACCCAAGGCGGAGATTCACACCGTGTCGGCATTGCACAAGTTCAACACCGAAAACATTCTCAACCGCATTGTGGAGCTCCTGCCCGAGAATCCGCCGTACTTTGAAAAAGACCGCCTTACCGACAAGCCCGAAAGGTTTTTCGTAAGCGAAATAATCCGCGAAAAAGTGCTCGAACTCTACGAAAAAGAGATTCCGTACTCGGTGGAGGTGGTAGTGGAAACCTTCAAGGAGGAGGAGAACATCATCCGCATACAAACTGTGATCAACGTTATCCGCGACTCGCAGAAGGGCATCATCATCGGCAAGGGCGGCACTGCCCTCAAACGCCTCGGCACGGCAGCACGCAAGGAGATTGAGGCTTTCTTTGGCAAAAAGATATACCTGGAGATATTCGTAAAGGTATGCAAAGACTGGCGCGACAACGCCGGACGCCTGCGCGGATTCGGTTACGACCTTTAAAACACTGAAAACTATCATTTAACAACGAAACACAATCGTACATTAGCATAAACATTAAAAAAAACACACAACATGAAATTCGTAGTATCAAGCTCAGAGCTGCTCAGCCGCCTGCAATCCATCAACAGGGTTATCAGCAGCAAAAACACTCTTCCAATATTAGACAACTTCCTGTTCGAGATAAACGACAACATCCTCACCGTTACTGCGTCGGACATTGAAACCACAATGCGCACACAGATCACACTCGACAATGTGGACGGCGAAGGCAAAATCGCTATCGAGGCAAAACGTCTGACCGACATTCTCAAAGAGTTTCCCGAGCAGCCCCTCATCTTCGAAATCAACCTCGAAACCATGGGCGTGGACATCCTCTCCGAAAACGGTAAATACTCTGTAGTGGGTCAGAATGCCGACGAATATCCCAACATGCCCCAGCTTGACGAATCTCAGACACTTACAGTTTCGATGCAGGGCGAAGTGCTGCTCAAGGGTATCAACAAGACCCTCTTTGCCACTTCCGACGACGAGCTCCGTCCCGTTATGACAGGTATCTTCCTGCAGTTCGACCCCGAAGGCACCACTTTTGTATCGTCCGACGCTCACAAGCTTGTACGCTACAAACGCAACGACGTAAAGGCCACAAGCGCATCGTCGTTCATCCTTCCCAAGAAACCCGCCAACATGCTGAAAAACATCCTCGGCAAAGAGTTCGGCGAAATCAAACTCCAGTTCGACGACAAGAACGCACATTTCACTCTGAGCGACTACGAAATGATATGCCGTCTGCTCGAAGGTCAGTATCCCAAATACGAGTCGGTTATTCCCAAGGACAATCCCAACCGCCTCACTATCAACCGTGCCGACCTTGCCACCACGCTCAAACGTGTGTCGGTGTTTGCCAATCAGGCAAGCAACCTCATCAAATTGGAGCTCACAGCCAACCAGGTTACCGTTTCGGCCCAGGATATCGACTTCTCTATCTCGGCTTACGAGCACATCAACGGCCAGTACGACGGCGAAGAGATGGGCATCGGATTCAAATCGGCATTTATGTTCGACATTCTTCAGGCCATAGAGTCTGAAAATGTGGTAGTTGCAATGTCGGATCCTTCGCGTGCATGCCTTGTTTACCCCTTGGAGAAAGAATCTGAGGTGGAAGACGTGCTCATGCTCATCATGCCTATGATGGTAAACGACTAAGAATCATTTTTCCAAAAATTACGTTTTGATGTAGGGACGTGCTTCGGCATGTCTCTACATTTTTTTTAACCTTAAATTCAAATAATTTATTTGCATAGTATTATTTTATCAGTAATTTTGTACCTTTGCAGAAATACAGACAACAATACAATTACAAAACTATGAATAAAACAACATTACTCAGCGCAGCACTATTAATTTCAGCACAGTGCGTTTTTGCGCAATCCGAAGACAAGACATTGGTGGTAGTGGCAGGACAGGAAAGCGCCCTCGCCTACAACGAAGGCATCAAAGACCACAACAACAAGAACTTCAACGCCGCTACCGACAACTACTCAAAAGCTCTGCAGGCAAACCAGCAGTTCTATCAGGCTATGTACAACCGAGGACTTGCCGAACTCAGCAAAAACGACAACGGTGCGGCACAAAACGACTTTTCGCAAGCCGTTGCGCTCAGCGAGAATCCACGTTACTACCTTGCACGCTCGGTTAGCAACGCCCGCCTGCGCAATTTCAAAGAGGCTCTTCAAGATATCGACAAGGCTCAGAACCTCGGCTACGAAAGCGCCGACATCAGCTACTTCCGCGGAATGGTTTATATGCTCTCGGGCAACTACGCCGAAGCCGAAAAGCAATACAACTTTGCTCTCAGCGCCAACGACCGTTTTGCCAAGGCATACTGCGACAGAGGCACAAGCCACTATCTCAGAGGCAACTACAAGGCAGCCATCGACGACTACTCCACAGCTATCGAAATCGACCGCTCAGCCACATACGCCTACGTGTTCCGCTCTCAGGCCAAAGCCGAATCGGGCGACATCAACGGCGCTCTTAAAGATGTGAACGCTGCTCTCGAAATAGCTCCAGACGACTACGACCTTATCAACGCACGCGGTCAGCTGCTCGCCAAAAACAAACAGTACGACAAGGCCGCCGCTGAGTTCGACGCTCTGATCGAGAAATATCCCGAAAATCCCTCGGCATACATCAGCACAGGCAACATGTATTTCGACAAGCAGGACTTCCAAAAGGCTAAAGAATACTTTACTAAAGCCATCCAGATCGACCCCAACAACTACACAGCATACAACAACAGGGCAAACGCCGAAGAGATGCTCTTCGAGACCAAAAACGCCGACAACGACCGCAAAAAAGCAGAAAGTTTAGTTAACATCAAGCTGTAAACATGAGGAAGGTATTTGCAATATTGTCATTAGTAATAGCAGCGCAAACTGTTGCTGCACAGGGACAAATAGCGGCTATCGACCAGACTGAGTTCAAAATCAAGCCCGAGGGTTTTGCCGATGCGTGGAAAAACGTAAAAAACGGCAACAAGCTTTTCGACACCGACAACCCTTCGCTCTATGGCGACGCGCTGCCGTTCTACCTTGAGGCGTACAAATACAACAGCACCAACCCGGAGCTCAACTACCGCATAGGCGTATGCCGTCTGTCGGGCAACGACAAGGAGAAAGCCCTCCCCCACTTGCAGACCGCCTACCGCCACGACCACGCTCTTGCACCCCTGCTGCCTTACTACCTCGCCCGCGCCGAAATGCTCAATATGATGTTCGACTCTGCCGAAATACATTTCGACGAGTTTGCCAAAAACAAGGCTATGCTCGCCAAAATAGGCAGCGCCAACATACGCAAATACAAAGAGCAGTGCGCCACGGGACGGCAGATGATGGCCAACCCTGTTGACGTTACAATCACCAACATTGCAACCATCAACTCACAATGGCCCGACTACAGCCCAATTATCAACGCCGACGGAAGCATGATGATGTTCACTTCGCGACGCGAAGGCTCGTCAAACAACAACACCGACAAGGTGGACGGTCTTTTCAACGAGGACATCTACATCTCTTACTTCAAAAACGGCGCATGGCAGTCGCCTGTTAACGCTGGCAAAAGTCTCAACACCGACGCCCACGACGCTACGGTGGCTCTTTCGTCCGACGGTCTAACCCTGCTCACTTACACTATGGGCGACCTTTATATCAGTCACCTGAAAAAAGAAGGATGGACCAAGCCCGAAAAACTCCCCGCCACCATCAACTCTGAGCTTATCGAAAATTCGGCGTGCTTCTCTTACGACGGCAACACTATATATTTTATACGCGGACGACATCAGGATCCCGCCAAGAGCAACGGCGACATATACGTGTCGAAACGCACCGGCAACTCCTGGAGCCGCGCGGTAAAACTGCCGCCAAACATCAACACCAAGTACGACGAAGACGGCGTGTTCATGCTCCCCGACGGCAAAACACTGATTTTCTCGTCGAAAGGACACAACAGCATGGGCGGATACGACATTTTTAAGACCACGCTCAAATCTGACGGCACCTGGTCCGACCCAGTGAACCTCGGCTACCCAATCAACACTCCCGCCGACAACGTTTACTACGTGCTCTCCGCCGACGGCAAAACCGGCTACTATTCGGCAGAACGCTCTGATTCAAAAGGCTATACCGACATATATATGGTAACCTACAACCAGACCAGCCAACCTGCCATTGCCGACAAAGCCAAAGAAGAAGAACCTGCCATTGTAACGCAGATGACACTTGTAACAGGCTCTGTTACCGACTCTAAGGGCAACGCCATTGCCGCCGAGGTAGAAATCTACGACAACGACAAGAACGAGCTTGTCTACAGCACGTCAACCAACAGTGTCACAAGCCGTTACGTAGTTTCACTACCCGCAGGACCCAACTACGGCATGTCAATCAAGGCCGACGGTTTCTTGTTTCACTCCGAAAACTTCAACCTCAAAAACGACAGCACATTCTCCAAAAAAGAGATAAACGTCAACCTTCAGAAAATCGAGGAAGGCAGCAAGACCGTGCTCAACAACCTGTTTTTCGACACCGACAAATGGGACGTCAAGCCAGAATCTGAAAGCGAGCTCAACCAGATAGTGGCGCTTATGAACAAAAACGCCGGCATCAAGCTCGAAATCTCTGGACACACCGACAGCAGCGGCAGCAAGGAGCACAACAAGACACTCTCCGAAAAACGCGCCAGTTCGGTAATCGAATGGCTCGCCGCCCACGGTATCAGCAAGTCAAGACTCACAGCCCGTGGCGCAGGCGACTCAGAACCCGCCGCCGACAACGCCACCGAGGAGGGACGCAAAGCCAACCGCCGTGTTGAGATGAAGATACTTTAAATTAATTAATTAGAATAACAAAACAGTAAAACTAATATAATGATGCAAAACATGAAAAAATCACTGTTAATCATCTCTGCATTATTAGTCGGAATACAGATTCCGGCATATTCGCAGTTCAAACCAAAAATATCCAAAAGCGAGTTTCTGACAACGCCCGAAGGCTCCACAGACGCTTGGAAGAATGTCCGCATTGGCAACCGTCACTACCGCCATCTCAAATCCGGACACATGAAAATCGCAGCCAACTACTACAATCTGGCTCTCGAATACAACGACGCCAACACAGCCCTTCTTTACCGCACAGGCGTAAGCGAGCTGGCATCGTCTCAAAATACCAACGCTCTCAAGCATCTCGACGAGGCTTATTCAGCCATGGGCAACTCCATCGCCCCCGACTGCCAATACCAACTTGCGATAGCACAGCAGCGCAACAACAAGTTCGACAAGGCTCTGTCAAACTTTGAGTCGTGCACCGAACTGATGACTCCCGCAATGGTGAAAAAATACCAGGACGACATCGAGCTGCGCAAGAGCCAGTGCGAAACCGGCATCAAGCTTGCCAAAGAGCCCCCGCGTGCCATCAGCCGCGCTATGGATGGCAACATCAACACAATAGCCCCCGAGTACGCACCCGTGTTCGGCAATGTTGACTCGCTGCTCTATTTCACATCGCGCCGCTACGAAGGACACAAAAACCGCCGCAACTCGCTCAACTTCGAGTTTTACGAAGAAGTGTACACCTCGTCGCCCACCAACGGCACCTGGAGCGAAGGCCAGCGCATGAAGAAACCCATCAACAAACGACGCAACGACGCCGCTGTGGCTATGGACCTCTCCGGCACTGAAATGATTATGTACCGTGGCAAAAAAGGCAACGGATCGCTCTACAGCACCCAGCGCAAAGACAACGGTCAATGGAAACGACCCAAAAAGAACGTGAAATTCAACAAGGCAAGCTCAAGAGAGATTGCCCTCTCGTTCTCAAACGACAGCAGCAAGGTGGTGTTCTCTTCCGACCGCGTAAAAGACAGCCAGGGCGGTTTCGACCTATTTTACAGCTGGCGCAACGAACGCGGCAAATGGAGCAAGCCCGTCAACTTCGGTGCACCCGTCAACTCTAAATACAACGAGGTGTCGGCATGCTTCGGCGCTGGCGACTCTATCATCTACTTCGCATCCGACAACGAAAAGAGCGTGGGCGGATACGACCTTATGATGAGCGTAAACCGCAACGGCGAATGGCAGGAGCCTGTAAACCTCGGACTTCAGGTAAACTCGGGCGACGACGACCAGTATTTCTCGCTCATTCCCGGCAACGAACGCATCGGATTCTACGCTTCAAAACGCGCCGGCGGCCAAGGCAACTTCGACATCTACCGCATCCTGGTTATCAACAAGCCCGCACGTCAGCTTCCCGCACTGCCGCCGCTCGTAGCAGTCAACGCTTCCAAAGAGCCGGCTCTTCCGCTCGAAGACCCCGTGGTTATCAAAACTATGCGTATGACCATCGTCAAGGGCGTGGTTACCGACTGGGATTCTACAAAATTCCTCAAGGCTAAGATCGAAATCACCGACAACGCCACCAACGAGGTTATCGAAACCATCACCACCGACCCCACCACTGGCGCATACACCGTTATGCTTCCCTCGGGAAAAAACTATGCTATGACTGTATCAAGCGAAGGATATATGTTCCACTCTGAGAACTTCAACATTCCTTCCACTACCAAATATCAAGAAATCACCAAGAATATCCGTCTCCTCTCTATGGACCCCGGAAGCAAAGTGGTGCTCAACAACGTATTCTTCGACACCGGAAAGGCAACCCTCCGTCCCGAATCGTACGGCGAGCTCAACCGACTGGCAGAGGTATTCAAGCTTTATCCCAAACTCGTAATCGAGATTTCGGGTCACACCGACAACCAAGGAAGCAAGGCCACCAACAACAAGCTTTCGCTCAACCGTGCCAAAGCCGTGGTTGACTATATGATAAGCATTGGCGTTGAAAAATCGCACCTCATAGCCAAAGGCTACGGACCCAGCCAGCCCCGCGACACCAACAAGACCCCCGAAGGTCGTCAGAACAACCGCCGTGTGGAGGCTAAGATTATCAGCAAATAATAACAGCAGACTATATGTCTGAAAAAAATAAAAGTGAAACGCAGATTTTTTCCAATTTTATAATCTGCGTTTCACATTTTTTATATTTTTGTAAAAAAATTCACGGCTTAGCAATTTATGGAACGATTTTGGCAATGTATTAACACAAAACATCGTTAACTTACTATAAAACTGATTGAATACCAACATAAAAAAGACTAAACAAATGACAAACATTAAAAATATAGTTCATCCTATGAAAAAACACTGCTTTTTTTCGTGCCTGATAGCCGCCGCAATCCTTTCCGGCTGTATCAAGGAAGATGGCGAACCGTATACTATTGAACGAACGATTGAACCCACAACTTTGGTATCATCGCAAAAAGGATATATGTACGGCAATGCTAATACCGATGTGATAACAAAAGACACTTTTGAACTTACGTTTAACAACAGAAACATTCAAGACTTAGACGTTTATCTCGGTGTAAAATCCAGTTTCTATGTTTACGACACATCCCACGTTATCCAGTGCGGCTATGTTTATTCATACACCGACACAATGCCCACCATTAAGAAAGCCGATTGCTTTGTCTTCGACGACATAACCTGGGACAAAAACAACAACACTGACTCGATATTTTTTGCAGGCGAGCAGCACAAACTTCAATTCCACACCAATGTCTATATCCGCTCGTTTGTTGTAACACAAAACGGCGACACTTGCTACAATGGACAGACACTGGCGCACGAAACAAGTATGCCAAGCGACGTATGGTATCATCGTAACGAAGCACCCGCAATATTTCCTGCCCGCGAAGGAATCATTACCGCAACCACCAGCAAGGGTAAAACATATTTCTACGGTGGACGTGGAACTGTCAACTGCTATGCAGATATGTGGGTTTACGATGCCGAAAAAGACACTTGGGAACAATTGGCAACATGTTCTGACCTATATTCTTATTCTGGACCAGCAGAACGTTGCTATGGCGCTGCATTTATGTATAATCATAGTCTGAAAAACGACACCTTGATGTACATCATAGGAGGTGAAGACGCAACTGGAGAAGCCACCGACGGCGGCTTCATTTACAGTTTGAAGAACAACCAGTTTGGAAAGAATACAGACCATCCCAAAAACCGATCATATGTTCAAAAATTGAACAAACCCACTACAGGTTTGATTGGATTCACGATTGAAGCTCCCAATAATTTAGGAGAAGTGCATGTTATAGGCATGGGTATGATTCATGATGAAATGTCATCAGTTACCGCTGTTGAAACCCAAATGTTTCAGTACAATGTGGAAAAAGACGCCACATTGGAAGACGGAACGAACTATCAAACTTGGCTGCCTTTCGGAAGTCTCGAAAAAGAAGGCGTAACAGGCGACAAAGCTGCCATTGGTTACTACAAATCCATGGTTGTAAAAATCAACAAAAGCACAGTTATTATAGGTACTGGAATAAGCTCAGAAGATAAGGAGATGAAACGTTGTGGAAGACTTTTCTACGAAGTTAAAAGCAAAAATACTGGAGAAATCGCTTGCAAACAGCTGCCTGCTCCTCCTGACGAATTTGTTGCCCGTACAAATGCTACAGGATTCTATTTGGAATACAATCAGTTAGGCGGCTCTCACAGCAACTTCTATGTTGGCACAGGTATTGACCAAGACGGCAACGTACTCAACGATTTTTGGGCGTTTGATTTGGCAAATAGTTCTTGGAAACGGATCAGAGATTGCAGCAATATTGTCCGCCATGGCGCAGTAGGTTTCTCAATTCTCCGTACCGACGACCTTGTTAACAAAGGCGCAGAACCTCAGCAACGCGGTATTGTTGCCTTCGGCAAAGGATACCAGCTTGACAAACCTGAAGATTATACCGTTCGAAACGACGTTTGGGAATACCTTCCGTAATTGATTAAACAGATTATTACAAACCGAAAATATATAACAAGATGAAACATCTGACATTCATATTACTATTCTGCCTCGGATTCATAGCCACCGCTTCGGCGCAGCTTGACGAGGACAACAAATCAGAATACCGTTACTGGGGCTTTGTGATTGGCATCAACCACGGATTCGGCGCTCCCGAAAACACCAACGAGAACGTTATGCTCCACACCGCCAAAGGCGATATGTACAAAAAACGCGCTGGAGCGTTTAACTACACTCCCGGCTACCAAATCGGCATGGTATACAACCTCGACTTCAAAAACAACAAGTCGGGTATCCAAACCGGTCTCGAATTTACCAACTACGGCTGCCGCACCAAATACGAAACCCGCGACAACGACCTCTACGACGTTAAGGAATCGTTCAGAGCTATGGCAGTATCAGTTCCGCTGTTGTTTAAGTTCGGTCCCAACGACATCTACCGCGATATGGCTTACATAACAGTGGGCGTAAGGGCTCATTACAACATATCTGTGATGCAGGGTCAGAAGGCAAGCTGGAACACCCAGAAATACGGCAAAAAGCTCACCGGCGACGAAATCAACCAGTTTTCGTTGTGCGGCGTGCTCGGATTCAACGTGGGCATGATCAGCGTAAACGCCAACTATATGTTTATGAACTTCATCAACGACGGCTGCCAGATAGTGGAAAACGGCGTCACCAAGAAACCTTTCCAGGGCATCAAAGGCAGCATCTATCTCTACACGAGTCTCAACGTGCCTCTCTGCCGCTGGCTCACAGTTCACAACTGGCAGGCTGAGAAAATCCGCCGCAAGCTCCACGGTGGCTCTACATTCTAAAACAACTAAATGTAAATCATATTCAAAAAACGGGATTCCTGATTTGGAATTCCGTTTTTTTATGTACATTTACGCTTAGAAAAACACACCGAATATGAAATTTAAAGCACTTATCATAACCGTCATTTGTCTGCTCTGCGGCTGTGCGGCCACAAACCTCACACAATCCGTTTCGTATCAAAACGAATTTATTGTAATGTTTTACAATCTTGAAAACATGTTTGACATTATCGACAGTCCCGACACCAACGACTCGGACTTTACGCCCACAGGAGCTAAAAACTGGACTCACAACCGCTACGAAACCAAAAAGAAACGCATCTGGCAGGTGATTGCCTCGGTTAGCGACAAACACTTCCCCGATATTATAGGCGTGTGCGAAATAGAAAACCACAACGTTATGCAGGATATTATCAACACCACGCCTTTAGGTGCGCTGGGCTATAGCTGCTACTATCACGAAACCCTCGACCGAAGGGGTATCGACGTGGCTGTGATGTATCGTAGCGAAACTTTCCAGATTATCGACACCACATTTATACACATATATTTCCCCACCGACCCCACTTACAATTCGCGCGATATTGTATATATCAAAGGCATTGCAAAAGAGTTTGGCGACACACTCCACGTGTTTGTAAACCATTGGCCAAGCCGCTACAGTGGTCGTATAGCAAGCGAAGAGCTACGTATGACGGCGGCTCAAACCCTCCGCCGCTGCACCGATTCTATCTCAGCCATCAACCCTCTTGCCAAAATTGTATGCATTGGCGACTTTAACGACTCTCCGCTCGACCGCTCGGTAAATGAGGGTCTCAACTCTCTTACCACTTTCGACTCCATACAGCCAAACCGCCTTTATCACCTGGCTCACTATATGCAAACAGAAAAAAAAATGTGGACTTACAATTATCAGGGAATCTACGATATTCTCGACCAAATATTTGTTTCGGGCGGACTTATGCTCAACAGCGGGCTTTGCTGCACCAAAGACGATGCTCAAACCGTATACCGCGATTTTATTATCGAAGACAACGGCCAAGGACCTAAGCCCAAGCGCACCTATATCGGAATGAAATACAACGACGGGTTTTCCGACCACTTGCCCGTAACTCTCACGCTTCACGAGCCTATACAAAAGAAATGAGCGACGCCCTGAAAGGAACGTCGCCCAAGTTTCACATTTTAAAAATCACTAATTATGCTTGTTTAATACCTTGTTCACGCATATATCGCTCTACAACATCGTCTAAGCCGCTTGCATCGGTTATAACCTGCTCG
The DNA here is from genome assembly GCA_017645985.1 of Bacteroidales bacterium. Lineage (GTDB taxonomy): Bacteria > Bacteroidota > Bacteroidia > Bacteroidales > UBA3824 > UBA3824. The sequence goes on from JAGCNK010000120.1 coordinate 14,205, forward strand.
CCTTGCTCGTTTTCCATAAGTTTCAGTTTGAGAGCGTTGGCTGTGGCAGGACCGAATGATCCGTCGGCTTCTACACCAACAAATGTTTGAAGAGCCTTGATGGTTTTAGGACCAAGTTTGCCATCTTCAACCAATCCTGCGTTGCTTTCTTTATTGATCCATGCCTGAAGTTTTTTAATAGTGTTTTCACCAATCATTCCGTCGGCTTTGGTGCCGATTTTTTCTTGCAATTTGATGATGGTGTCATGGTCTAATTTCCAAATTGAAGTAATTTCGTCTGCCATTTTAAGTTTAGTTATTGCGTTAGACAATTAGTTAATTCTTACAACCGTAAAGTTATGGAATTTTTCTTTACGTGTATTGATTTTTTAGATTTTTTTTCAGAAATTTTTTTTTACCGTTAAAAATTCTCAGCCTTAAGCTGGAAATATGCCTGAGGATGGTCGCAAACGGGGCAAACCTCGGGAGCTGATTTTCCCACCACGATGTGTCCGCAGTTGCTGCACTGCCAAATGCAGTCGCCCTCGCGCGAGAACACGATCTTGTCCTCGATGTTTTTCAAAAGCTTGCGGTAGCGTTCCTCGTGTTCCTTTTCGATAGCAGCCACGCCTTCAAACAGGTCGGCAATCTCGTTGAAACCTTCCTCGCGGGCCTCCTTTGCCATACGGGGATACATATCGGTCCATTCGGAATTTTCGCCTTCGGCTGCATCTTTGAGATTAGCAAGAGTGTCTTGAATTTTGCCGCCGCAGAGCAGCTTGAACCAAATTTTGGCGTGCTCCTTCTCCTGGTTGGCGGTCTCCTCAAAGAGGTTTCCGATCTGCACAAAGCCGTCTTTCTTAGCCTTAGAGGCGTAGTATGTGTATTTGTTACGTGCCTGACTCTCACCGGCAAATGCCTCCATCAGGTTCTGTTCTGTTTTTGTGCCTTTAAGTGATTTCATTGTGTGTGAATTTTGATTGTTTGTGAATTTATTTAATTGTATTATTCTCTGCAAATATAAAAAAAGTTCCTTAATTCTCCCCATAAAACTTATCCAAAAACTCCTGCGGATCCATAACGTCAATATGGGCATCAGAAAAGTCCTTTTTGTTGCGGGTTATTATCACATCGCAGCCTTCAGCAATGGCTGAGTAATATTGCATAGCGTCTTCAAAGTCTTTGAAAGAGGAATTGAGGGCTCGAAGCGCAATTTGTTTGTCGGCGTAAATAGGTTCACAAATATTCACAAGCCGCTCCATCTTGCTAATTACTATGTCGTGAGGAATCTTTGCCTGACGTTCCATAATATAACTAACCGTAGGCAAGGATATTATAGAACAAAACAAGTCTATTTTATTACTATTAGTCAATTCCAATATTTCCATTGCAGGGAGCAACCACATTTTGCGCTCAGCGAGCAAATCAATCATAATATTGGTGTCTAAAAACACTTTCATCATCCGTATTTTTCAATAAGATAATCGTATTTCATTTGCTCCAATTCTTCGTCAGTTACATCTAAACTATTACCTGTTAAAAACATAGCCGCGATTTCATCAGAAATTCTTCTACCGCCAAACTTTGGGTTTCTTGGCGGCAAATCAGATTGTTTACTTTTAATATGATGTTTCTCGGCAGCAAAAGCTTCTGCCACCGTATATATCACATACAACTGTTTCTCTGTCAGTTTTTGCATTGTATTGTCAATCCTTGTTCTCAATTGTGTAGCTGTCATAGTCTATCTTTTTTTATGTTTTCTTCTCTGCAAATATAAATAATTTTCAAAATAAAACAAAAAAAAAGCCCGCAGCATTTTTTGCTACGGGCTTTTTTATATTTTGTTAATGACTAAGTCTCAAATTATTTATTACCTTTAGTCTTTGTCCAATCGGCCTTCGATACATCCACTTCCACAGTCTTAGAATCAATAATAATACCTGTCAACTGAGCAGTGTTGCTTGAAGAGTTCTCGTCAAAGCTATAAGTAGCGATACAACCAGTTGAAGTCATAACAGTTTTGCTACCTGAGTAAATTGCAGCTTTCTGAGTAATAGCATTTTTAACTACAGTGTTACCGATTTCAGTAGCAGACTCAAATTTACCACCATCTTTGTATACAAGTTCAATAGTCTTAACAGCTTCAGCATCAGTAATTTTAGTTGCGCTCTGAGAACCAGAAACATAGTCTGTAATTTGACCTAATGTATAAACCTTTGCTGTAGAAAGAGAAACATACGAACCTATTTCAGTATTCTTAGATGTTCCAATAGTCAATTCGAATTTACGTCCAATAGTAACAGAGTCTTGTCCTTTTTTGCCAGTACCAACTTTTACACGCAAGCGGTAAATTTGAACAGGTACATTTGTCTCAGGAATAGGAGCTTCAAACTCTTTTCCATCCTCACCTTTCGATTTCAACTGCTCATCACCCTTTGAGAAAAGGTCAATCTTATCAGCTGAAGAATTTAAAGTGCCATCAGGATTGCAAGGTAAAAGAACCAATTCTTTAATTTTTTTGTTGGCTTTGAGAGTACCCTTAATGGTGATAGTACCATCAGCGTTTGCTACAGCCTTAATGCCAGAAAGGTCAGCTACCTCAGTAGTGTTGTCATCAGAATTAGCGGGTGTTGCCTCGTCGTCACCACAAGAAGTGAATGATGTTGCTGCGAACATAGCAGCGAGCATGAATGCTGAAAATTTTACGATTTTTTTCATTTTTTTGTAGTTTTTGTTTGTTTATAATTAAATTAATTGTATAAATGTATTGCAAATTTAAGAACGTCTGGAATACGGTGTCAATTTTTGCGCGTTACTTTATTGTTAAATTTGCGCTGGCTGTTTTCGGCCGTTTCCGAATTATTAAACGCCGGGGTTAAAAAAATGTTGCAGACCCCTGCATTTTTTTTTCGCGATTCCGATAGTATAACACGCAACTATCGGGATACCCTATTTCTATAACGCAAAAATACAACAAGGTAGCGACACAGGAAAATTAAAATGGTGGTTCAAAGGAAACTATGATGTTGAATTTTTTTAATATTTTTGCCGAAAATTAAAGATAATGAAGAAATCATTAGCAATATACTATATTATAATGTGCGCTGCGGTGATGTGCGGAACGGAGGCGGTGGCGCAGAACGCTGGAAATGCGAAACAAAAGGTGAACGGCGTGTGCAGCAGGCTCACCGAAATTGCCCCGGTAGAATCGGCAGACGGCAAGAGGCTTTATTTTGCCCGCATCTCCCCGGAAAACAATCCCGAAAAAAACTGCGACATCTGGTACGCCGACATCGAGTCCGACGGCTCGATTGGCAAAGCCCAAAAGCTGCCCAAGCCCGTAAACAGCGTCGCCGACAATGTGGTGATCAAGGCCGACGGCAATATGCTGTTTCTCGAAGGCGTTTACGACCAGAATTTCAACTACGTGTCGCCAGACGGTATCACCAAGGCGGTGAACAAAAACGGTGCGTGGACTGTAACTAAGCAGACTATCAAAAATCTTGACAACAGGAACCGTCACTCGTCGTATGCGCTCAGCAGCGACAACAAGGTGCTGATAATAGCGGCCGAACGCGAAGGCGGCACAGGTCTGCTCGACCTTCACGTGTCGTTTCTCACAGCCGAAAACACTTATTCTCAACCACTTAACCTCGGCACGGTGGTAAACACCAAATACAACGACGGCACTCCGTGGCTCGCCCCCGACAACACCACGCTATATTTCAGCAGCTACGGTCACAACTCGAAGGGCAGCGCAGATGTGTTTATGACCCGCCGTCTCGACGACAGCTGGACCAACTGGTCGGAACCTGCCAACCTCGGAGCGGAAATTAATTCAAAATACTGGGATTCGTATCTGAGCCTCTCTGCCGACGGCAAAAGAGCTTATATGGTGTCGACCGACGCCAATGCCGACGAAAACATCTATTGTATTGAGCTGCAGCCGCCTGTGCAGCCGCTTGAAAACTATATCGTGAGAGGAACGGTGCACGACAAGAAAAGGCACGAACCTATGCCTGCCAAGGTGATTATCAAAGACGCCGCGTCGGGCAATGTGCTGACCTCGTGCTACTCAAACGAGCAGGGACAGTATTCGCTCACAGTAGACCAGTGCGGCAGATACACCGTAGAAACCGAGGCGGAAAACTTTTTTGCGTGGGAGAACAAAATCTATGTAAAAAAAGACAAGCACATATATATCAACAACATAGACCTGGCTCCTATTGAGAAAGGTGTGGCTTTCACGCTCAAAAACATATATTTTAAGCCCGCATCGCACCGTCTGGACGGCGAGTCATGGAAGGAGCTCAACAGGCTGGCACGTCTGATGAAAAACAATCCGTCGCTACGCTTGACTGTGAACGGCTACACCGCTTCGGGTATGGACTCCAAGGAGCTGAAACTCCTTTCGGAAAACCGTGCCAAGGCTGTGAAAACGTACTTGGTGCAGCAGGGCGTGAAGGCGAGCAGGATAACCTGCAACGGCTATGGCGAAATCACCGACCCGGAGGAGAAGGGCAACCGCAAACGTGTGGAGTTTGTGCTTTCGTACTAACCCTACTTGATGCCGCAGATTTTTTTGATGTCGTTGAGCTTGTTCAGCGCCTCGATGGGTGTGAGCGAGTTGATGTCAATTTTGCGTATCTCGTCGCGAATCTGCATCAGCACAGGGTCTTCTAAGTTGAAGAAGCTCAGCTGAATACCGTCGGAATGTTTTGCCTTCGACTTTGACGACTCTTTTGTGCCTTTGACCTCGGGCGACGACAGCGCCGCGCCACGGCTTCCAGATTCGAGTTCTTTCATAATGTCGTTGGCTCTTGCCACCACGGCAGGGGGCATTC
>JAGCNK010000018.1 GCA_017645985.1 Bacteroidales bacterium
AGTATAGCTCAGCTGGTTCAGAGCATCTGCCTTACAAGCAGAGGGTCATAGGTTCGAATCCTGTTACTCCCACAAATAATTGACAATTTACGATTGACAATAATACCAAATTCCGTTCTGGAAAAACGGGAGTATAGCTCAGCTGGTTCAGAGCATCTGCCTTACAAGCAGAGGGTCATAGGTTCGAATCCTGTTACTCCCACTTTTTCTCAAATTCTTAAAATTTAAAGTTGTTGGCCAAATGCTCGTAGTGATACGAGCATTTGGTTTTTTTATGGGTTTATGTTTCAGGAATTTGACGAACGAAGGCTATTTCTTCTCGTCGTCGTTGAGCGTGGGAATGGCGTCTTCTGACTCCATAATGTCCTCTTTGGTAATTTGGTTTCCAGAATCGTCCAATTTGGCAAAGCTCTGACGCATAAGAGTGTCGGCCTGCTTGTTCTTGAGGTCGGTGTAGTCTTTTACAGACAGGTTGCCGTCGAGGAAAGCCGAAGCCATAGCCTTCTGAACCTTCTCCTCGGCAAGAATCAATTCGGCGCGAGCCTCCTCTGCCATAGCCTTGGCGCGGACAGATTTCAATCCAGCACCCACGTCGCTGCCCACCTTGATGTCAGAAACGTCGACCGAGAGAATCTCGTAAGCCGAGCTTGCGTGCAAGTTGGCGTTCTCCACCTTGTCGGCAACAAGATAGGGGTTCTGAAGTATTTCGTTGTGACTTTTTGCAAGACCTATCTGAGTGGCGAGACCCTCGTTGACACGAGCCAGCACGGTTTCCTCGCTTACACCACCGATAATGTTTTTGATATGCGAACGGATAGTAACCTTCACTTTCATAGTTATCTCCACGCCGTCGCGGGCAACACCGCGTACGCCGTCGGTCTCCACAACTCGGGGAGTTATCGCAGATTTTACCGACTCCACCACGTCGAGGTTAGAGAGGTCGATAGCGGCTATATCCTTAAACTCAAAATCGGGCAGACTTGCCTTCTTGGCAGAGATGTACGCCTCGATAGTTTTTTCGAGGTTTCCGCCTGCGAGATAATGCTCCTTGAGGTCGTTGAGCGAGATGCTGAAACCAGAGTTGTCGGCCACAATCTTGGCTTTGATAAGGTCGATAACGTTGACACCGGCAAGATAATATGCAGCCAGCTCGGTAACGTCGACATTAATCTTGGCGTTCTTGGCCATAATGAGCGCATGTATGATGGCGGTAACGTCAACCTTGGCAAGATACTGCTGAGCCATCTCCTCAACCGAGATTTTGAGCTTGGCGTTGCCGGCGCGGATAAGGGTGTCAACCACCACGTTGATGTCCACACCTGCGAGATAATGGTCGCAAAGCTGTTTGGGATCGAGACTCAAGTGGGCGTTCTGCGCCTTCACGAGCAAATAGAGAATTTTTGACTGAGGAATGTTCTGCCATTTCATCTTGATAAGCAAGAACCACGACACCCGCACCTTTGACAGTCGGGCCTGGAACCAAAGTTTCAACGGCACAAGCGCGATAAAGAAATATACAATCGAAGCCGCAATCATCAGCGCGATAAGCACCACGAGAATAGTGTCCCAGACGCTGCCCTCGGGATTCATTTCGGCGGTGTCGCTAACGCTGTCGGAAACAAGCTCTGATGTTTCCAAGTTTTGATATAAGTCGTTGTCGTCTTCCACGTTGGCTGTACAAGCCTGAACAAACACCAGCGCAAGCAGCAGACATATTGTATAAAAAATCTTTGTCATCTTGTTCGTTTTTGAGTAAATTGAAACAATAATTTCACAAAAATATATAATTTAACTATACAAATAGTAATCTTTAATATTTTTTTTGCCAAAAAATTAAATTATTCAGCATTTTCGTAACCAGTTTCAATAGATTTTACCTTCTCGTTGAGCAGGTTTGCCTTGTGAAGCTCGTTGAAATTGGGTTTTGAGCCGTCCTTGTATTGCTGCACCATAGCGATGCGCAGGTCGGCCTCGGCTTTGGCACGGTCGGCCTCGGCCTTGATGATCCGCTTACGGCTGTCGATTTCCGCCTGGCGGAGTTCCAACTCGGATTTGATATTCTTGCCGATTTCCAGGTCGTAAATGTTGAC
>JAGCNK010000121.1 GCA_017645985.1 Bacteroidales bacterium
AGGCAGGTCGACAAGTCAACACCCATCATAGCCCTTTCGGCAGACGCCTACGACAGCGACAAGCAGAAGGCAATAGCCGCAGGATGCAACGACTTCATCACCAAGCCGTTCTCCAAAACGAAACTATTTGTGGCAATCGAAAAACTAATGTAACTATCAATAAATATGGACAACAAAGAACTAATTCAGAAGGCTGCCGACCTAATCAGCCAATCAAAATACGCAATAGGATTCACAGGAGCAGGCATCTCGGTTGAGAGCGGAATACCACCGTTCCGTGGCGAGGATGGACTATGGAACTCCACCGACCCGTCGATACTGTCGCTCAGCCGTTTTTACCGCGACCCCGCCAAAGCTTGGGTGGATATAAAAAAGGTGTTCTACGACTTTTTTGGACAGGCAAAGCCAAACGCAGCACATCAGGCTCTGGCACAACTTGAACAAAAAGGTATATTAAAAGGTGTGATAACGCAAAACATCGACAACCTCCACCAAGAGGCTGGTAGCAGCAAAGTAATTGAGTATCACGGCACTTGCAGCAATATGGTATGTATCAAATGCGGCAAGAAATACCGCAGCAGCGACGTGCAGCTCAACACACTTCCGCCCAAATGCCAGTGCGGAGGCGTGCTAAAACCCGACTTTGTGTTTTTTGAGGAAGGCATTCCGTCAGAAGCGCAGTCAGAATCGCAAAAGATGATTGACAAAGCCGACCTGCTGATAATTATCGGCACCACTGGCGAGGTGATGCCAGCCGCATATCTTCCGCACATGGCCAAACGCCACGGAGCCAAAATCATCGAAATCAACCCTCACCACTCGGCGTTCACCAGCTCCATCACAGACGTGTATCTGGGAATGAAGGCTGGAGAGGCAATGACCGCCATAATGAAATGCATATAGCATCGGCATAGCACAAAAAAAGCGGCGGCCGCCAATTGAGACCGACCGCCGCCGTACTATGAAACGAAATAATCAATACTGATCGTCGTAATATCCGCCGCCGCTTCCGCCGTAGTTCTCGTCGTCGAGATACTTGTCGAGGCTGATGTCGTCGTCGTATTCGTTGGGTATGAAGTTGTCTTGAAAATCGGCAAAATCATCATCGTAAAAATCGTCGTCTTCATCCTCCTCGGTCTCATCGTCGTCAACCATGTGGCGCGACTTGTTTCCACGCTTGCCAGCCGACTTTCTTGATTTCTTGGGAGCTTCGTCTTCGTCGTCGATAAAGTTGCCGTCCTCGTCGAGCATACCGTCAAGGTCGCCAACAAACTTGTCGATGTCAATATCGAGGTCGTCGTCGTCGAAATCCTTGTCGAAATCATCGTCGTCGTATTTGTCATCGGCGTAGTCGTCGTCGTAATCGTTGACGTAATCGGCGTCATCATCCTCGTCGTACGACTTTTTCTTGCATGCGAAAGATCGCTGTTCGCAAGGTTCGCCTACCGCTGCCATATAGTTAGAGTCACCGCAGCCGGCATAATAGTAATTTTTAAGCATAATTTTTTTGGCTTTATTATTTAATCTGTTGTCAATTGGTTACATAGGTTAGAATGAGGGCGTTATTTCTTTACGCCCACAAGCACGCCGAGACATCCCTCGAGTTTGAACGAAGATCCCGCGTCAAACGGCACAATCTTGATCTTCACCTTCAGGTTCATATTGTGGTCTGGTTTAAACTCGTAAAAGTTGAGTCCGTTGAGTGGCAGCATCGTGCCGTCGTCGAGCGTAACGAACTTGTCGTCAGTGCCTTTGCCAAAGTTTTTAAACACTTCGGTCTTGCCTTCGGTGATGGTTATCTCCTTAAAAAACATATCCATACCGCAGACATCAAGCTTGTAGCTCTTGCCAGCCTGAAAAGCGAAGTTGGCTGTTACCACCTCGCCCTCGCTCAAGATAAACGACTGAACGTTGCCATCAAGAATGTATGGTTCAAGCTCGCTGTCAGAAATCGACTCGATATACTCGCCGCACTGTGCCGAGGCATAAGTCTGCCAAAGCAAAACAGTCAGTATCAATATTGCTAATCTCTTCATTTCAAGTATGTTATTACTATAAAGTTTCAAAATTATTCCTTTTTATTCCTTGGTTAACGATAACGCCGCAAGGTATATTGTTTTTTTTCAAAAAACGCATACAAATTAAAAACGTTTCAGAAACAAGCGGTTTTAACATTAATTTTGTGTGCAAATATCATCTGTATTCAAAAACAAAAATAACGATTTTTTTGAAAAAATGCAAGATAAATCGTTTTTATGAGAGATTTTTTTCGAGGAATTATTTAGTTTTGCACTACCAAGTAATTACAGAAACACCAACGATGAACAACGCAGAAAAAAAACTGTTTCTTTCGAAACTGAAAACCGAAAACGACGAGCAGCTGCTCAAGACTCTCGACTTTTTTAGAAACAACGGCGACACCGAAGTGCTGCCCGATGTATTGCGTCTGCTGGAATCAGACCGCTCCGAAAATGTTATCGAGACCGTTCTCACGCTTGTGGGCGACCTTAAAAACCACGCCGCCTCCGACATCGCGTTCGACTATATGCGACAGACGGGCAACGCCGACGCACGCCGCAAGATGATTACCGCACTATGGCAGTCTGACGCCGATTTTTCGCACAGAGCCGACGAAATTGCCGGTCTGATCTTGGATTCCGACGATTTTGAAACAGCATTTGAGGTGCTCACTCTCTTTGAAAACAACGCCTGCAACATTCAAAAAGAAAAAGCCGCTACCCTTATCCAGCTTTTTGAACAAAAAGCCGAGGGAGCGGGAGCTGGTTTCGAAGGAATATTCAACGCCGCCAAACAGCACCTTATTAATACTGTCAACGGCGAAACGGAAGATTAGTCAAGCTTCTTCTCCTCGTCGGTCCACTCCGAAAACGGACGTTGCGACAGGTTGGAGTTGAGAAATTTGACATCTCCTGTTACCTCGCGGCCAAGAAACGGAGGCTTGTCGAACTGCTGGTTCTCAAAAGAGAGCTCCACTTCGGCAAGTTGCAGACCTTCGTTCTTGCCATAAAACTCGTCGATCTCTATCGTTTGGTTTTTGTAATAGACAATGTAGCGGGTTTTTTCGATAAGCGACGGCTCGCAAATGCGCAAAAGCTCGTTCACCTCGCTTGCCGGAATGGGGTACTCCCATTCGTTGCGGGTAACGTTAGTATCTGATATAGTGCTTTTTACGGTAATATATCCACGGTCGCCCTTGAGACGGACGCGCACAGATTTCTGTGGATTGGAAAAGATATAGCCCTGCACAATGTATGTGCTGCTGGTGGCAAGATGCTTGTACTCGCCGTTCACTATGTATTTAC
>JAGCNK010000122.1 GCA_017645985.1 Bacteroidales bacterium
GATGCGAAGGTCGGCTTCGGCTTTGGCACGGTCGGCCTCGGCCTTGATGATCCGCTTACGGCTGTCGATTTCCGCCTGGCGGAGTTCCAACTCGGATTTGATATTCTTGCCGATTTCCAGGTCGTAAATGTTGACATCAAGCAGCTGGTATGCGCAGTATTTGTTGAGCTGCGATTCGGTGGCGCGTTCGGGATCGGTCTTGATCTCGCGTTTCTCGTCCTCCTCGTTTATCATCTTCAGCACCTCGTGCGAAATAGGCGAAAGGTTTTTGAGAATGAACTCGTGGTCGTCGAACGATTCGAGTTTTGTAACCACAGCCTCGTTGATACGTTTGCCAAGAATGTCGAGTCCGTAGCCTGCGAAAATAAGTTCCATCTTGCCACGGACAGTGATATTGATTTTCGGCGTAATCTGCACGCCCGATTTGCACACAATAGTAAGGCAGTCTTTCACCTCCACCACCTGCGGTTTCAATGCCCAGGCAATAGCCTCGTCTAACGAAGAGTATTTGCCCGAACGGATAATCTTGCCGGCGAGCACCATATCGAGAGTAAGACCCGCCTTGCGAGCCTTGCGGATGCTCTTGATAGTATCCAGCACCTTGCCGAACTCCAAGAAATGTTTCTTGACCATACGGCGGGTAATGCCTGTTTCGGTTTCGGTGGGTTCCAATTCGGTGGCAATCTTCATAGCCTGCACGCAGTCGTAGATGTCGGCCTCGGGACGAGAGTACTCAATAAGGTCGTCCTTGTTGATTTCGTTGGCGAGACCGTTTTCGCGTACAAAGCGGAGCGATTTCACAAACTTCATAACGTCAGAGCCGGTGGTAACGTGGTAGCGCATAAGCTCGTTGAAGTTGAGCTGATCCGACAGACCATAAGCCTTGGCCTTGATGATGGCAGAGATAAGGTTGTTCATCTGCTCGCCCGACACATTGTGAAGGATAAGGTCCTTGGGGTCGATAACGATGCCGCTGTTCTTAGCCTTGATAAGGTTTGAAATCAGATTGTCGAAATCGTCGTCGGATATAGCGTAAAGGTCTGACTCTGAGAAATTGAGCCACAACTGTGCGTTGTGGGCGCGAATCATAGCGTTGGTGAAACGTGTGACATCGCGGTGATAGTTTTTGTAAAGGTTTTTGAGCAGCGTGGTGGTAATCTTGAAAGCGTCTTTGTACTCGTTGATATTCTGCACCTTGTTGATACGGTAGCTGCTTTCGTCGTCGAGAAAGATGCCTGCGCTGTTGGCACGAATCATAGCGTAGATAATCAGCTTCAGTCCCTCCTCGTCGATCTGATTGATAAGGGGACGCTCCTCGATGTCGAGGCCCTCGTTTTTAGCCATAATGTCGAGACTCACAAGCTGGCTGAAATCCTTCTTGTCGTTGATATAGCGCAATGCTGTCTCGTAGCTGATTTTGAGGTCGGCATTAATCTGGTCGGCCCAGCTGCGGGCAAAGGTCTCCACATTCTGACGTATACGCTGGTCGCTTTTCGATTTGTCCTCGGGTTGCGAGCCGTCCACGTTGGGCTTGTTCTCATCAAAATTCTGATTCAAAATCTCAGCCACCTTGCGGAGCATTTCCAGAGAAAACGACATATCCACCTGGTTTATAATATAGTAGCTATATATAAACAGTTCGATATTGGGTATTTTGGTACACTTGGCTATCTCGATAGCCTCCTTAAAATCGATACTGATGGTATAGTCTTTGGCGCATTTCAACACAGCCAAAAACCTGCTGCGCTCTTTCTGCTCCATACCCTTCGCCTTTTTGAAATAAGGATTCCAGGTGCTGTAGCCCATATCGCGAACTTGTTTTGCAAACTGGTCTTTGTCGCTTGTAAGTTTATAAACCAAAAAGACTATGCCCGCTAAAACAACGAATGTTAATATCAAGATTAAGGTATAACTACTCATAAATTGTCAGAGATTATTGTTTAACACCATTGATAAATGTTACCACATAAGATTCGGTATAGCCAAGTTTTACAAGTTCGGCTCTGAGCTTGTCGGCCTGAGCCCTTGTGTCGCAGTCGCCCACGGTGTATACTGTATATTCGCCGCTCTGCGATGTGTGTACGGCATACGATCTTTTGAGTTTTTCCATCTTGTTTTTGTTGTCCTTCGACAAAGCCGACTTGTAGGCACCGATCTGAACACGGTAGATAGTGCGGTTGGCTGCGGTCTGGGGATTGTTGCCCGAAACTGCGCCCACATTTTTTCCGCCCGACACTTTAATAATATAAGCATCTTCGTAGCCGCAAGCCTTCATAGTGGCGAGGTTGGCCTTGGCAATGCCCATATCGGTAGACACTCCTGTGTAATAGCGGTACAATCCGCCGTTGTTCTGGTCGTAATAAAGCTGGTTGACATTAAACGACGACTTGGTGAGCAGGGTGGGCACCGACGAAATCTGCACTGCGTATGCCGTACCCGAAATATTGCTGAGGGGCTGAGCGTCGGTAGTGCCAGAAGTCTGCGAAACCACCTGAACGGGGTTTGAAGTAGGCACGGGCTCAAACTGCTGCTGATATGCGCTGAGCTCCTTGAGTTCGCGCTGCACCTGCGACTGGTAGCCCTGCTGTTTTTCGGCAGAAGCCTTGGCTGTGGCAACGGGAGTTTTTTTGCCGTTGACAAAAGCTGCAAGAGTAGCCGACTTGTAACCACCGTTTTTGGCCATAGCCTGGGCGGCGAGTGCGGCGTCGTAAGTTTTGTAAGAACCAAGATAATAACGCATATATGTCTGATTCTTAAGTTTCTCAGCCACAAACACATTCACAGCGGGAAATTCCACAGGTTCGGGCATCTCTTTGTAAATGCCTGTCTCCACAGTAAACACTGTTCCGGCGGGATAAGTGTAAGGTTTGAGACGCTGGTCGTCGTTGGTGTAGTACCAAGTGCTGATGGCGGGAGCGTTTGAAGTAGAAACCGGCACTTTCACCTTGCCAGAAGTAGCTGTGGTGCTGGTGTTTGTGTTTTTGGGATTAGACGACGGTTTAGCCGTGTTATTGTTAGTGTTTTTGTTGCCCGAAGTGGTGTTGGCGTTATTGGTGGCGGGCTTTTGAGCTGTTTCTGACTTGCCGGCAGGTTTGTCGGCAGGCTTCTGAGTGTTGTCTGCCACAGTAGCAGCGGGCTTTTGAGCCGGTTTTTTGCCACCGTTGGTGTTAGAATCATCCTCGCCGCTCTCGTTGGGATCAAAACCTAGAGCCTCGCCGTTGTGACGCTCGGGAGCTGTGTTGGCTGCCACGGCCTTGTCGGCAGAAAGAGGCATTGCAAGATACGACGCAATAGCGTTTTCGAGATTGGCTATAGCCTGAAGTTTCAGCTCGTTGCCCTCGGAAAGAATAGTGTATTTCTCCACCTTGCTGTACTGCTTGGCTGCGCTTGTCTCGTAAGATTTCGACAAGTTGAAAAGGTTCAAAGCCTGATCCTCGTAAGCCTTGGCAGTGGGATTGTCTTTGCGGATAGCGGGAATATATTTCTGATAAAGCTCAAACAGAGCATTGTTGGTTTTAACATTCTGACTAACAGCATTTACAAGCGACGAGCACTCGTTAAGTTCATCCTCCTGGGCAAGCTGTTCGTAATACTCTTTTTCGGTAAGGGTGAGAGCCTCCGAAGCATACACACGCAGCGAATTGGCGTGGCTTCCGAGGTTAAACGCCTTGAGCATGTTCTGCGAAGCGGTCTGCTCGGCGTCGAACGACTTCTGCATAGCAGCCTTGTCGGCATCTGAAACCTTCAGGCTGTCGACAAACTGGTTGTAACGTATGCGGTAGATATTCTGGTCGTTGGCAAAATCGTAATGCTGAGGAGCACGCAGCACAGGCAGATCCTCTTTGGCTACATTGCCATTCGACGAAGGCGTAACATTGGGATTAGCCTGCTGAATATGAGGAGTATAGTCAACCGCGGGGTCGTTTTTGATGATAGCGAAAGCCAGTTCCTGTTCCTCCACAGCCTTAGAAAGCTTGTTGTACATCGAGCGGTAAATCTGCAGAGCGTTTTCGGTGTTGACCTGCTTTTTCTCCTTATCTACGAGGGCGTAAAGCTCGTCGGCCTGCTTAGCCAGATTGCTTGCCGCCTTGCCACGAGCCGACGAAGTGTCGGTGAGCTTGTTTTTCAGCTCCGAAGTGTAGATATCTTTGAACGTTGCGGCTGCTGTTTCAAACTGTTTCAAAGCCTCCAGTTCCTTGCTGGCAGCCTTGGCGCGGAGTTTGGCTATCTTTTTCACGGTTTTGGAGCTCTTGTCGCCTTCGCGCTCCAGGTCGTTGGCCTCGGTTTCGAGAGCCGCCTTCTCTATAAGGGCGTCCTCGCATTTGGTGCGAAGCTTCTCCGCCTTTTTGAGCTGTTTCAACTCTTTTTTGGTAAAGAGCGAGTCGTAATATGGCTGGGCGTTCAGTTTGAACGGACCTTGCAGAATGGATATGTTACTGGTATACAATACATTGTTAGGGGAAGTGATAGGCAATCTGTCAGCCGGTACAAATCCTACCGACATCATTGCGGGTGCGGCTATTGCCAGAGCCAAATTTAAAATTTTCATCTCGGTCAGAAAAAATAATAGTTTCGATTACAAATGTAATCTATATTTTGATAATATCAAAATTTTGATAAAATTTTTGTCTTTATTGCAAAAAAAAAGGTCGCTGCAGCAGCGACCTTTAAAAAAGTACCGAGGAAGAGATTCGAACCCATGACCCTCGGATCCACAATCCGATGCTCTAACCAACTGAGCTACCTCGGCCAATTTTTTCGGGTGCAAAGTTAATGTGTTTAATCTATATCTTGCAAATTTTTTTGAAAAGATTTTTGCATTATTTTTCATTACGTTGATTAAAAGATTGTTACAAAAGGTAAAAAAGCAAAAACTGAGGTCGCCAAGGTTAATTATTCATTTTTTTTGACGATTATAGGCGTATAAATTTGACGATTTAAAGATTGAAACGTATTTTTGCAAAAATTTTGCCGGCAAAAATCCGACATTCTGTAAGCAACAATTATGAAGATATTGACAAACATATATAAAATGTGTGCAGCATACAAGTGCATTCTGATGGTGGCCGCGCTGGTGCTTGTTTCGGGCGGAGCGCAGGCTCAGAGAGGCAAGAAAGACAAGGATAAGGACAAAGACAAAAAAGAGTACCCCTTGCGCGTAAACATCTGGACATTAGGCAAAGACCTTGGCCCGGTAGATTACAGCCTTGAGGAGGACACATCGCTGCACCTGTTTCAGGTCTACGACAAAAACGACAAGAAAACCATCTCAACAACCAACCTCGGCAACCTGGGCTCGCCGTACATCTCAAACGTGTTTGACGACCGTCCCATCAACAAGTGGAACTCAATCATATTTTTCAACTCGCTCAACGACTTTTGGAACGTGCCCGAGCAGACCAAGTATTACCAGGTGAACCATCCCTACACATGGCTCTACTACGTTACCGCACCGAAGTCACGAAAAGAGCAGATTGTGGACTTCACCCACACGCAGAGCGTCAACAGCCGATTAAACTGGGCGTTCAACCTCAAGCTCGACGGCAGCGCAGGACGTCTTTCGCACCAGCAGACACGACTGGTCTCGTTCGCGCCTAACATCAGCTACAGAGGCAAGCACCTCAGCATTCACGCCTTTTATAAGTTCAACAAATTTCAGGTGCAGGAAAACGGCGGCATCATCGACACCCTCGACGTAACCAACAAACGGTTCACCACCAAGATGGAAAAAAGCGACAGCTACTGGGGCTACCGTCACTGGGGACTCGTGGGCGAATATTCGATAGGCAGCACCGACTTTCAAATCATCAACGACAGCACCCGAAAAGAGATTTACACCCCCCGTCTGGCGTTTAACTACGTGTTTGACTACGAAAAACAGTTCCGCTCATACACCGACGAGGATATGGACTCATCCATATACAGGCAGTTTCTGAAAAACACTCCCACCACATACGACTCGATATTCTTCCGCCGTATAACCAACAAATTCCAACTCAAAGTATGCGAGGGACAGCTTCGCGGACTTTCGCCCGGACTGCGTGGAGCTATCGGTGTGGAACACGAGAAATACCACAGCCTCAACAACTATATCGAGAACACCTCGTCAAGCACATTGCAAAACACATTCTTTGAGGCGGGAATATTCAAAAACAAGTCGAAGAGCCTCTACCTCAGCGCCGATTTGAAACAGTACCTCACCGGCGAAAAGTCGGGCGATATGGAAATCAACGGCAAATTAGGCTACAAGCTCTACAAACACGACAGCGACACCCTCAACGGATACGTTGACGCAAGAGTAGACTTTTACAACCTGGAACCCACATACTACGAACAGCACTATGCCGGCAACAACTTCAAGTGGGACAACCACTTCGACAAGAGCCAGATAATACGCATCGGCGCAGAGTTCGGCATTCCAAGATGGCATTTCAAAGTGTCGGCGTCGAACCACCTGCTCACCAACTACATATTCTTCAACCAAGACGCCGTGCCCGAGCAGTGCAACAAAGACTCGGTAATCACAGTGCAGACAGTGAGCGCCACCAAAGATTTCTTTATCTGGCACGTGAGGTTTGCCAACCGCCTTACATGGCAGCACACCGACCACAACGAGATACTCAACCTGCCCACGCTGGCACTCTACCACGCCACATATTTCGAGTTTTTCCTCGTGCCCAGAGTGCTGCTGACACAGATCGGAGCTGAAGTAAGGTTCTCAACCGAATACGACTCGTACGGATATTGTCCCGCCACATCGGTATTCTACCGCAACGGACGTTACAAAACAGGAGAATATCCCGTAATCAACGCATTTGCCAACATCAAGATCAGAGGCGTGCTGATGTTTTTCAAATGGGAACACATCAACGACGGACGTTGGCAAGACTACTACGCCCCCGCCGACTGCTACCCGATTACCAATTTTCACTTCAAATTCGGAATTTTGTGGCGTTTTGGCGACTAATTTTACCACTGAAAATCAAGCACTTATTTCCAAACATCAAAAATAATACGTTTTTTACTTAGGGTAACAGGCGTGTCACGTGTCATAAGAATGTAAACAAACTAAACAAAACTATTGATTGCATCTTACAAACCGAACCGACACTTTAAGACCAAACTTACCTAAAACTGTTTTTTATTTTTTTGGATTTATTTATTTAACCTGACAAAAACGAACCACTTGTACGGTTCGTTTTTTTTTGTCGGTTATCACAAGCTCTCGCGCCTTACGGGATAGTTCTCGCGAAAATACTCAAACTTATCGGGCGAAGATTTGAGCTTGATGCTGTCGTACATCACATTATACGAGTGGAGCACAGACTTGGGGTCGTCAACATTGGCATAATCGAGACAAACACCCTGATACTGACGTGTGTCGGGTGTCCAGAGGTCTAATCCGAGGTTGAAAAACTTGCTCAAACTTCTCACAATCTGCATAGTGGCGTTTGCCTTGCCGTCGACCGAATAGCCTGCTATGTGCGGAGTGCCGATAAACACCTTGTCCAGCAGCTGAAGGTTGATGTCGGGTTCGCCTTCCCATACGTCGAGCACGGCAGTGGCAATCTTGTTTATCTCCAAAGCGTCGAGAACTGCCGCATTGTCGGCAACAGCACCACGCGACGAGTTGATCACAACAGCGCCGGGTTTCATCTTTGCCAAAAAAACCTTGTCGCAAAGATGGTGTGTGGCAAACTCTCCAGAGGTGGAATAAGGCACGTGAATATCCACAATATCAGAATGTTGCAACAGATAGTCGAGCGTGCAGAATTCAAAATCCTTATTGCCCGAAAGCTGCAGCGGAGGGTCGTTGACAAGCACCTTCATACCCATAAGTCTGGCGGCGTTCACCACCTTGGCTCCCACATGTCCAGCGCCAATCACGCCGAGGGTCTTGGTTTTGAGGTCGTAGCCGAAATGACTTGACAGACAAACCAATACGGATGCGATATATTGACATACCGAACCC
>JAGCNK010000019.1 GCA_017645985.1 Bacteroidales bacterium
ATGACATCGCTCGACGATGAGGCTTTCGAATACCTTTTTGCGGGTGACTCTGATGTCGCTTTATTGGTTTGGTATTCGGAGGATAATCTTTCGTCGCTGCAAAATAGGATTATTATTTCTTTGTGGAAAGGTGATTATAAATCGGCGTTGCACAATGCTGAACATCTTTACACATTTTTCCCAAATGATTTTTTAAAGGCTGTTGATTCCAAAGGAACTCTGGTTAAAAGGTCTGTCGATTTGATTCAGTCTTTTGTAGACACTCTTATAGACAATCTTCCTCCAAGTGAATTGTTGAATTCTATGCCATCGCCCTTTTGGATCGATTATATAGTTCCTACTGTTTCTGACGATGCTGTTACCAAAATCAATAATGCCCTGCAAGATGCTACAGATCAGTTAGACCTTCTTAACACCGAGGGTCGTAAGGTAAATAATGAACTTCCCAACCTTGGCATAGGGGGATACTTACTTTACAATATTCAGGATGAATTGGATGTGCTAAAAAGAGTTTCCTCGCCCGACAATCCACGTTTGCTGCTTACTTCGGATAGACTTGCCAATATGCTTTACGAGTGTTCTATTGATGAATACAACATACGTAAGTTTTCGCCAGATTATTCAGTCAGGATGTTGCAGAATGCATTGGAGTTGTCTAATAATCTAATGGATAAAGAAGAGATCAAAGATAAGATTGCTCTTTTCCAAAAAAAAGCGGGAAAATTACAGTCTGAACAAAATAATCAATCAGGCGGAGGATTTGAAGGTTGCGCTAAGGTTATATTGTTGATTCTTATTTCCCAATTAATTTGGGTATTTATCGTTTTTATAATTGAACATTGTTAGTAACAAATAATATAAATACTTATGATAGAAACAATTCTTTCCGAACCAACATTTATGAATTTCGATGTTAAAACTATTTGTCTGATAGTGCTTATAGTTGTAGTGTTGGCGCTACTGTTTTTGCTTTTGCGAATGAAAATGTGTACTAACGCTGCCAGCCGTGACAATGATGGTGAACCTTTGGCAGACCAACCGTCGGACCTGGGCGTGCCAGACCATTCTCTGGTGCTCAAAGTGGCTGACGAAATCATTAGGATAGAAGCCAATCTGTCTAAAATGGACCCTTCGGTAAAAGGTTTCAAACAGATTTCTAAGGCTGTGGAGCGCATTAGAACTAATTTTGAAGCCTACGGTTACGAAATTGTGGACATGCTCAACAAACCTTACGACGACGGAATGAAAGTTGTTGCCAATTTTGTTGCCGACGAATCGCTCACACCAGGGGCACAGGTTATTACTTCAATTTCTAAGCCGCAAATCAACTATAATGGTGTAATGATTCAGTCGGCACAAGTTACTGTTAGTCAAAATATTTAACATCTCTAATAATGGAAAGATTAAAAATTGATTACGGAATCGACCTCGGCACCACCAATTCTTCTATTTGTAGAATGGAAAAGGGTTCTCCAGTAGTTATTAAATCAGATATTCTCAAAGACACAATGCCTTCGTGTGTCTCTATAAACAAAAAAGGCAGCACCAAAGTGGGCGACGCCGCCTACAACACAATGAAATCCGACAAGCGGCGCGCTACCAAAAGCTGGGAACAGGAGTCGTCGAACACCTACATTGAGTTTAAGCGTACTATGGGCACCGACAAAGAATATTTTTGCTCAAACTTAAACCATTCTTTCACATCCGAAGAACTTTCGGCAGAGGTTCTCAAAGCGTTAAAGGCTTTTGTTACCGACGAACAGTTCAACTCTGTGGTTATCACCGTGCCAGCCAAATTTACTGTAAATCAAAAGACAGCCACCTTGCAGGCAGCCAAAATGGCGGGCTTTACCCATGTGGAACTTTTGCAAGAGCCCATAGCCGCCTCGTATGCCTACGGACTCACAAGCGACCAGAAAAACGGAGTGTGGATGGTGTTCGACTTTGGCGGCGGCACTTTCGACGCGGCCCTGCTCAAGGTGGAGGACGGCATTATGCAGGTGTTTGATACCGAGGGCGACAACTACCTCGGAGGCAAAGACCTCGACGCTGCCATTGTGGACAAGATTATTATCCCTTATCTCAAATCGCATTACAAGATTGACAATATATTAGCCGACAAGGAAAAGAACTACGTGCTCCGCGAGGCTATGAAAACCTACGCCGAAGATGTCAAGAATGTGCTTTCGTTCAAGGAGCGTGAGGATATTCTCTCCAATATCGGCGACCTTGGCGAGGACGACGAAGGCGAGGAGATTGAGCTCGACCTCAGCGTTGACCAGAATCAGATCAACGATGCTATGCGTCCCGTGTTTCAAAAGGCGGTGGACATTTGCAAAACGCTTATGACGCGCAACAACCTTTCGAGCTTCGACCTCAACAAGCTGATACTTGTGGGCGGCCCTACTCATTCGCCTCTGCTGCGCCAGATGCTGCGCGACCAGGTTACTTTCAACGTTGCCACCGATATCGACCCGATGACAGCCGTTGCCACAGGCGCAGCCCTTTATGCGTCCACTATCGACAACAAAGGCAGCAAGGTGGAGGTTGCCGACGATGTTATCCAGCTGCAAATAGGTTACGAGCCTACTACTGTGGAACTTTGCGAATGGGTGTCCATTAAGCTTGACCATAGGAATTCGCCCAAAACTTGTCCCGACAAGATAAAGGTGGAACTCGTGCGCTCCGACAACGCCTGGTCGAGCGGCAAATCAGATATCGACCGTCAGGGCAACGTGCTGTTAGCCAGTCTTGTAACCGGACGTTCCAACACCTTTGTCGTAAACGCGTACGATACAAGCGGCAGACTTTTGAACTGTTTTCCGTCGCAGTTTTCTATCTTGCAAGGCACCAGGGTAGGGGCGGCGTTGCTTCCCTACTATATCGGCATTGCCAAGTGGGACGAGGACAAGGAAAAGGCTATCTTTTTGGCTGCCAAAGGTTTGGAAAAGAACAAGCCGCTGCCCGCCAAGGGAGTTATCAACGGACTGAAAACCACTCAGCAGCTCCGCCCGGGCGTATCCACCGACGTGATTAGAATACCAGTTTACCAGTGCGACGACCAGCCCGAACTCGGACGCACCGCCGATCTTTACGAATACGTGTCCGACGTGCTCATTACCGGCGACGAAATATCCACTTTTATTCCCCGCCACAGCCTTGTGGATCTTACCCTCATTGTCGACTCGTCGGAACAGATGACCTTGGAGGCATATTTCTCCGCTGTGGATATCACAGTTACCAAGGTGCTTATGACCGACAAGAAACAGTCGGAGCAGGAGGCGGAAGAAAAAATAGAGCAGATGATTTCGCTGGCTCGCAAGTCGATCTACGATATTGAAGACAACGACGCCGAAACCACAAGTTTCTTTAGCGAGCTGTCCGAAATAGAGAAGGAGAACCGCAACAACTCCGAACGCAAACGTGTGCTGCAGAATGTGAAAAAACTGCTCCGCAAGATTGAGGACAAAGACCGCTCCTACGAGTGGGACCGCGTCTACCGTCAGCTCACCACCAAGATGGAAGAGCTCAAAGAGGCTGACAAGGAGTACGGCGACGAGAGCTCGCATCTCAACACCAAGCATTTTGCCTCGCAAATCGAAAAACTTTCGCACTACAAGGATGTCAAGCTGGCAAAAGAACTGCTCGGTCAGATGAAGGAACTCGTTTGGCACCTTACCGCCGTATTCTCAATGACAAGTCTGATGCAGCAGCTCAGCATGCGTTTCTACGATTATCCATGGACCAACGAGGCAAAGGCACGGCAGCTTATCAACAAGGGTGTGGAAATTTCACTCACCAAGCCTTCGCGGTCGCAGCTTTATTCTATCGTGGAGCAGCTCACCGCCCTTTTGCCCGAAAAAGCAAAACAAAATCTTGCCAACGGACTTTTAAAATAACCGAATACGCTCTAAACCTATCCCAAAAAAGGGGTAGGTTTTTTAATACGAAAAAAAATTCTTGCTGTATAAAATAATTTGTCTAACTTTGCAAAAAATTCTAAGATACAGTATTTATGGAAGAAAATCTGCGCTACGGACAGCGAGGTGTTTCGGCTTCGAAAACCGACGTCCACAACGCCATTAAGAATATCGACAAGGGATTGTTTCCCAATGCGTTTTGCAAGGTTGTTCCCGACATTCTCTCGGGCGACCCCGAATATTGCGTCATTATGCATGCCGACGGTGCTGGCACCAAGTCGTCGCTCGCCTACGCCTACTGGAAAGAGACCGGCGACCTCTCTGTGTGGAAGGGTATCGCTCAGGACGCCCTCATTATGAACGTCGACGACCTTATCTGCGTGGGCGCCACCGACAATATCCTTGTTTCGTCTACCATCGGACGTAATGCCAACCTTATTCCCGGAAGCGTTATCTCCGAGATTATCAACGGCACCGACCAATTGTTCAAGGAGTTGCAGCAAGCCGGCATCGGTATAATCGGCACAGGCGGCGAAACTGCCGACGTGGGCGACCTTGTTCGCACCATCATCGTTGACAGCACAGTGGTATGCCGTATGAAACGCAGCGATGTGATTTCGTGCAACATCAAGCCCGGAAACGTTATCGTGGGTCTCGCCTCGTTTGGACAGGCTTCTTACGAAACC
>JAGCNK010000123.1 GCA_017645985.1 Bacteroidales bacterium
AGTAACAGCGTGTCTTGCTGTAACTTTCGCCAATTGCAACAACTCAATGTTGGCAACTAACGACGACAAAATTAATGAAAAATCTTTTACAAACCAAGACGATGCGTATGTAATTGTAGAAGAAATGCCAGAATTTCCCGGTGGCGAAAATGCCGTGCTTATGTACATCGCCGAAAACGTAGTCTATCCCGAAGAGGCGAAAGCGAAAGACATTGAAGGCATAGTGTACGTCAAATTCGTGGTAAACAGCGAAGGCAAGGTAGAAAACGTAACAACACTCCGTGGCGTAGACCCGCTTCTCGACCAGGAGGCCATCAAGGTCATCGAAAACATGCCCGAATGGAAACCCGGCTATCAAAGCGGAAAACCTGTAAGCGTAACTATGACAGTTCCGATCAGGTTCCAAATTGTCGATGACGACAAAGAAGAAGAAAGCGGAAACAACGGCTAAGCAGACAACCACAAAGATTAAACGTCTTTCATAAACCACAAAAAAACGGACTGTCAGCAAAGGCAGTCCGTCTTTTTTATGTGCAGTTCAATTAGTTGATCTTCATTTTAGAAGAAATGATATTCTTGATTTGTTTTTCCGAAAGGTAACCTTCCTGAGTGTAAACAGGCTTGTTCGACACCGAAGGATTGTAAAACAAAACATAAGGAATAGCCTCAACGGCAAACTCTTCGCTTGCGTCGGGACATTCGTCAACGTCAACGCTGAAAATCTGAATCTTGCTGCCATACTCGCTTTGAATCTTTTCCAAAACAGGGTGAAGCTGACGGCAAGGTCCGCACCAAGTGGCGTTGAAGTCGATAATAAAAGGTTTCTGACATTTGATAGCGCCACCCGAGATCACACTCGCAGTAAAAGTTCTGTCGGTGCACTCGATAATTTCTGCGGGAGTGTTGTCGGTTTCTGCGTTGCTGTCGTCGCTTACAGTTTCCTCGGCAGGCTGCTCTTTGGCAACGATACCGCTCAGATTGCTCCTGTCAGAATTTTGAGCCGGTTTGTTGTCGGCATTGGCAACCTCAGGCGACGGCTGTTCGGTGGTTTCAGACTGATTGTCGGCTTTGGAGTCATTGCCTGCGCCAGAATTGGAACACGAAGCAAGGGCAACCGAGGCGCATAAAACGAAAGTAAAGAGTTTTAAAATTTTCATTTTTCTGTATATTAGATGGTTATGAATTTTATTTTTTCTACACAAAATTACTACATAAGTAAAAAACGACAAAGACAAAATGTATAAAAGTGAATAAAAAAACTCAAAAAAAAAGAACGGATATCAAAAAAAAGCCGTATCTTTACCCAAAACAAATTTAAAAACCTTTATAGATGGATACAACCGTACTAAAATGCCCGACTTGCGGCTCAGACCTGAAATTCACAGCCGAAACTCAGAACTTCAAGTGCGAGTTTTGCGGCACAGCGTTTTCGCAAGAGGAGATTTTTAAAGTTACTACCGACTCCGACCAAGACACCAAGACACAAGGTCGCGACATAGAAGACCAGCCCGAGCTCAACATCTTCACCTGCCAAAACTGCGGTGCAGAGATGGTGACCGACGAAAACACCGCCGCCACATTCTGCGTGTACTGCGGCAGCGCGGGCATCATGAAAAGCCGTTTGGAAGGCAAGTTCCGTCCCGAGCTAATCATCCCTTTCAAAACCACCAAGCAGGACGCCATCAACGCCTACAACGACTACCGCAAAGGCAAGCACCTGGCTCCCGACGAGTTTGGCAAAAAAGAGAACATCGAAAAAATCACAGGCGTATACATTCCCTTCTGGCTATACGACGGCAATTCGCGCGGATTTCTCACGGGCGAACGTCACGACATAACCACCTGGCGCAGCGGCGACTACCGCTACACCAAAACCGACATCTACCACGTGGAACGAGCCGGCGACATCAGTTTTGAGAAAGTGCCCGCCGACGGTAGCAAGAAATTCGACGACGACACTATGGACTCTATCGAGCCGTTCGACTTCAAAGAGTTCCAGCCGTTCAACTACTCGTTTCTCTCAGGATTTTTGGCTGAAAAATACGACGTGGGACCCGAAGAAGACAAGGAACGCGCACAGCTACGTATGGGCAACTCGCTTATGGCATCGCTCTACGGCACTATCAGAGGTTCGCTCATAGGTGCTCAGGAACAGAAAAACACAGTATTCACAGGAATACGCTACGCAATGCTGCCTGTATGGATGCTCAACACCAAGATCAAAGACAAGATGTACACGTTTGCTATGAACGGCCAGACGGGACGCATCGTGGGCGACATTCCAATCGACAAGGGCAAGGCGTGGAGGTTCTTCCTCATCCGCACCATCATAGCAATGGCAATTGTATGCGGACTTTCGTATCTGTTTTTTATGTAAAACCTGTTAACCATTAAGATAATGAAAAAACTAAGCATATTGATAACGGCGTTACTGATAACACTCACGGCGAGTGCGCAGATTTCCAACAGTTCACAAATACCAGAAGTATCAAAAGATACGAAACTCATTATAATCGACGAAGACAATTCGGTATTAACCGACAGCGAATTCAACGACAAACTAGGCAAAGTATCCGACCTTATCGGTGGAGATGTTGTAATTGTAGAGACATATTGCCAAGTATACGATGGATTTTTGGTAGACCTCTACAAAAAGAGTCCTTTCGGCGAAAACTGCATAATCCTCAACATCGACGATGTTGAAAATACATATATTATCACTGCAGCAGGACCAATAAAAGACCTAAAAGAAGACATCAAAAGTAGTTTTGCTGCCACATTAAAAAGCTTCGGCAGCTCTTATTCCGGGGAACAAATGTTTCAGGCATTTATCGACGCAGTGGAAGAAAACTATTCGTTAAACCCGACATCCGAAACCTCAACCGAAAGCCGCACTTCTGCCGCAGTAGACCTTCCCGGCGACAACTGGGCAAAATACGAAATCGGCAAACGTACCGAGCAGAATCCGTTGGTTTTCAAGTCGTTTCTCAAAGACAACCTCACAGCAGAGCAACTTCGTTTGGCTCTTGAAACTCCATACGTTGACACCGCTGTAAAAGTGTACGACGCAGCAGGATTGCTCACCGAAAGCGAGATTTCTAAACTCCAAAGCCGTATCCACCAGTTTATCGACAAACACAATGTGGATATGGTGGTGGTAACCATCAACCACAACAACAAGCAGGCAAGCTACGAAAACATAGCCTCTGAAAACTTTGCAATGGACTTTTATGAATACAACGACTTTGGTAAAGGCGTTCAGGCAAAAGAAGGCTACGACGGTGCAATATTGTTAATTGACATGGAAAACCGCAAATTCTCGATGCTCGACGTTGGTCAGCCGCACGACAAATACAACGTGGCATCATTAAATTATCAGTCGTACATCGAAAAAATGGCGCCCGACCTCAAAGCAGGGAACTATTATACTGCAATCAGCACATTTATCGACTCATACGAAGATGACTACATCTACGAAACCACCTTCCCGTGGATAAAATGCTCATTGTTTGCGCTCTTACTTGGCTTCATACTATTGAAGATAGAAAAACGCAAATACAAAAACATCCGCAAGGCAACCTCAGCAGCCGACTATGTGAAAGAAGGCTCGTTCCGCCTGACGGTAAACAAAGACACATTTGTAAGCACCCACACCACCAAGACCTACGATCCGCCGCAAAAATCCTCTGGAGGAGGAAGCCACGGAGGCTCGAGCGGACGTTCGTTCGGAGGCGGAAGCGGAAGCTTCTAAAAATACAAAAAAA
>JAGCNK010000124.1 GCA_017645985.1 Bacteroidales bacterium
AGCGTTTTGCGAATAACGCAGATTGTCCTGAGTATAAGTGTTATAAACGCCTTTTGCAAGAAATTCTTCATCGCAGAATCCTGTCCACACCTGCTGACCTTTTTCGCCGTGGATAATGGCTGTACCGGTGTCTTGACAGAGGGGGAGCTGGCCTTTTACCGAAACCTCGGCGTTGCGCAAGAATGTGAGGGCCACATATTTATCGTTTTCTGATGCCTCAGGGTCGCGGAGAATCTTGGCTACCTGTTCGTTGTGTTTGCGGCGGAGCATAAACGAAACATCGTGAAACGCCTGCTGCGAAAGTTTTTCCAAAGCCTCGGGCGAAACCTTCAAAATCGGTTTGCCTTCAAATTCTGAAACCGAAACTCCTTCTTTTGTAAGGAGATAATATTCGGTATCATCCTTGCCCAACTGAAACATCGGGGCATATTTAAAATCAGGAATGTTTGCCATTTTGCAATATTTTTTGAATTGTTTGTTTTGCGCAAAGGTATGGATTATTTTTCGTAAAAGAGCATTTTTCTTGCTGTTTTTTTGAGAAACAAATTGTTTTCAGACGGCGCCATGGGCGTGCCGTGCGTCGTTCTCTTTCTTCATAGCCGTGGTGAGTGCGAGAAGCGTGTTGGTGATTTCGCCCACACGGATATCCGACGATGTGTTGAGCGGGTGCACATTGTTCATAGGCAGGCTCGGTATCTCAGCCGAATCCACAAAATCTATGTTGGCAAAACGCTCTTTGAGACTCTCGTGGAGTATCTGTGTGTACACTGCGCAGATGTCGCGCGATTCGTAACGGTTCTGCTCTTTGATCATACGCTGCTGTTTTTCGCTGTACCAGCGCTTGAGCTCGTTGAAACGGTCGTCGTTGCGTATTTCGCGTTTGCCGTTTTCCGACACCGAAATCACTTCGCACAGGTCTATGTCGTTGCGGTCTTTCTCCATCTCGCTGCTCAGGTCGGGATGGTCAACGGAGAATTTCACGCCGTAAAACGACAGCTTGTCGCCGTTGTAGCAGTAACGTATTTTGGTAAAGTCGATGCCGATGCTCACTTTGTTATAAAATTTTGTAATAAAGAGAATCTTCTTTGTTCCCTTGTCGGGCCAGAGCGATTTGAGCCAGCCGGGCTTGTCCACGTTGAACTCAAGGTCGTCGATATAGTCTTCTTTTACGATATAGCCTTTTTTCTCAAACTCGAGCAGTTCCAGTTTGAATGTGTATTTCAACGCCGACTGAGCCGTGCTTATCTGCTGGCGGATGTCGATCTTGTCAGAGAGTTCCTGATTCTGCTGCTTGAGGCTCTTGTTCTCTTCCAAAACCTGCTGCAGCTGCTGTTCCTGCTGCTCCTGCTCCTGTTGGCGGCGCGACAGTTCGGCTTTGAGTATCTTGCCGGCGGGCTTGAAGGCTAGCACGGCAAACATCACGCACACTAAGCTCGATATGATAACCGCTCCTGCCGGCAGAAGGTAGCTGAAATACGCTCCTGCGGCTATCGTGGCTGCGGCGCCCAGGCAGCAGCCTATTATTCCCAGATACGACGATACGTTATATTGCTTTTTTGAGAACATAGTATATAAGGTGTTTTTATTTCCCACAAAAATACAAAAAATCCGTTAATACAAAATCCATTTTCTACATATTACTTTCCAAAGGCTTTGCGTTTTTTATTACACTTCGCAAAAAAAATAAATAATCATGACAAAAATCAAAAAATAAATGTTTACCTTTGTAGTATTATGAAACCATTGACATTTGCAGCCATAATCCTCATCGCGTGCGTTTTATCTTCGTGCTGCACGCCCATAGCCCTTATTACCGATCATCCCGAGAGGTACAGGGGAAAGACTGTCATAGTCAAAGGCCGCGTTATCAACACGTTGCGTCTCGAAGACCTCAGCTTCTTCACCATCAAGAACCACGGCAAGATCAACATCACCACCACAAGTTTTCTGCCGGTAAAGGACGACTACGTGCGTGTGCGCGGCGTGGTAGACGACAAGTTTTATTATCAGCGCGACACCATACTCGTAATCCGCGAAATAGTGGAAATCGACGAGGACGTCAAACCCGACTTTAACCGTATGGTCAACTGAAAATATGAACAAGTGGCTGATATTATCGTGGTTAGTGACGGCAGCGCAGTTGGTTTTTGCGCAGGATTTCAAAATCAGCCGTATTGATGAGAGCGGATTTCCACACATCTCGTTCTACCTGGAAATTACTGGCGGAAACGAAAAGACTATCGAGGATTTCACGTTGGAGGAACTGTCGAAAAATGTGGAATACACGGTTGAAAACCAAGACGGCATTTCGGGCGTTCCCTCTACAAGAACTTATATTTTTTTAGTAGAAAACTCTTACTATTTTTACAAAAACGGCCTCTATCCAGAGATAAAGGCTGCGCTCAAACAGTTTGCGTCGTCGGCGGATGGCAACCTGGTAAACATTCTCTTTTTCGACGGACGCACTCCCTACATTGTCAAGTATGTAAGCGCCGAACCGTCGTCAAACATAGCCCTGATCAACCAGATGACCGACTGTTTCATCCTTCCCGAAACCGATAGCACTTTTTTCGACAATCCTCTCTACCCGAGTATCGAGCAGGCTGCCGACTACACCGTGGAGCACACTTCGCAGCACAACGCCAAATTTCTCACCATCATTTCACGAGGATTGAACCTCTGCAACACTCTCGCATTTTCTGATAATTTTTTAGAACGTATGCGGCGTAGCGACACTTACGTAAATGTGGTGATGTACAAAACCGAAACGCCCAACGCCCGCCGCGAACTTATGGAACTGTGCGAAACCACCAGCGGCAGCTTCTCCACTTTTGAGAAGGGTCATCTCGAAAAGGCGCTTGTGCAGCTAACCGAAAAAACTGGCAAGACTCCGCCAAAGAGCACTAACCACTATTACAAGATATCGTTCAACACTCTGCAAAACGGCACAAACATTTTTGCCAAGGCAAGTCTCAACGGCAACGAGAGCGTTATTGAGTTCTCCAACCCTAACAAGACCGGCATTTTCGGTCGTCACCCATCCACGGCGTTTGCCGGCATCATGTTCGCAGTGCTGGCTGTGGTGCTTATCATCTACGCCATTGCAAGAAACAAGGTGATCAAAAAAATCGACGACGCCACCAAGCTCAAGATGCGCGAAATACAGATTCAGAACAAGCGGCTGAAACGCGAAATCGAAAAATACCGCAAGCACCCTGTCAGGGTAAACCATTCGTTCGACGACTTCAACTCCGCCGAAAACCTTGTGGCAAGCGGTCAGCAGACTCCCAAGCTTATTGCCGACAACGACGGCGAGCGAATCACTTTCGACCTCAACAAGCTGGTGATGTCTTTGGGTCGCGCCGACGACAACGACATTGTAATCCCCAACCGAACAGTGTCGTCGCACCACGCCACGCTGAGCTTCGAGGGCGGTGTGTTTTACATCAGCGACAACGACAGCACCAATGGTATATTTGTCAACGACATCAAGATTACCAAAAGCAAGGTGCACAACAACGATATCATACGCATAGGCTCGGTTTTCGCTAAACTTAACTACTGATAGCTATGGCAGAGACAAAGGAACTTACCAATTTTCACTACATCAGCCTCACCGACAAGGGCTGCGTGCGAACCAACAACGAGGACTATCTCGGCTATTTCGACACGCTCAACGGCCACGTGTTTGTTGTGTGCGACGGCGTAGGTGGTCTGCCCTGCGGCGAGAAGGCTTCGCAGACAGTGGTCAACTCGGTTAAGTTCTTCTTTTCCAATTTCTACTACAAAGACCCTATGCAGGCGCTCTCCGACGCGTTGGAATATGCCCAGGACCGTCTTGCCGACGAGGTGCGCAACGACCGCTCGTGCCAGGGAATGGCCACCACCGTGGTGCTGGCTCTGGTGCGCTACAACATTGTGTATTATGCCCATATGGGCGACTCGAGGCTCTATT
Organism: Bacteroidales bacterium; assembly: GCA_017645985.1. GTDB lineage: Bacteria > Bacteroidota > Bacteroidia > Bacteroidales > UBA3824 > UBA3824. The sequence continues at coordinate 3,956 of JAGCNK010000124.1, forward strand.
TCCTTCACAACAAGGAGCTTATCCGCCTTACCCGCGACGACAGTTACGTATGGTCGCTCGTGGAGGAGGGAAAACTTTCGCCCAAGGATGCCGAAAGCCATCCCCGCAAAAACGAACTCACCAAGGCGCTGGGACTTTTTCCGCCTTGCAGTCCTAACATCTGCCGACAGCCTATCTATCCCGACGAGAAGGATTTGGTAATGCTCTGTACCGACGGACTTTACAATATGATTTCCGAAAAGGAGATTCAGTCAATTCTCAGCCGTCGCGGCCACATTGAGGAAAAGGGAATGGATATGCTCAAGACAGCTATCAAGCGAGGTGCCACCGACAATATTTCGCTGCAGATCATCAAGTTCTACAACGTAGATTCAAAAAACACCGCCACCACCAAGGTGGCGCCCGTGGAGAAAGCTCCGCAGCGCAAAAAGCTAGTTATCGCCCTCGAGATACTTCTGGCGGTGCTGTTTGTGGTGGGCATTGCCGTTATGAGGTTCGGAAGCCGCACACAACCCGTCTCTGAACGCTCCTCACGACCGCCTCAGAACTACAGCATCAACATCAAGACCGACACCACATGCAACATCGACTCGGTGTCGGCTCTCTACGGTGTAAAAATCGAAGACATCGTTATTTTCAGCAAGGGCGGCAACTTTATTATGAACGTTCCGGTAAAAAAGATACTCAAATCGCGCTACTACGACAATTTATCCACGTTTGAAATGCTCTACGGAGCCAACCGTAAGCGAATTATGACAATCAACAATCTCACCAGCCCGCACATAAGTCCGGGAACAACCATAACAATCCCGTTCTAACTCCGTACATTATGAAAAAAAACTCTATGATAGGACACCGGCTCGGCAACTACAAAATCGACAGCCTTATCGACCAAGGTGGAATGGGCAGCGTATACGAGGCTGTACATATGCTCCTCGGTCGTCGTGTAGCCATCAAACAACTCAACCCTATACTTGAACAAAAGGAGGGCGTCAAAGAGCGTCTTAAAAACGAGGCTATAATTTTATCCAAACTCAAACACCCGCACATTGTAAGCATTTACGATTATATAGAATGTGATGAAGGCACGTTTATAATAATGGAACTCATCAAGGGTACACCTCTCGACGAATACCTCAAAAACGAATCCGGACCTATTCCCGAGCCTCGCGCCGTTCGCTACATATCGCAGATGCTCGACGCCATTGGCTATATGCACTCCAAAAACATCATCCACCGCGACATCAAGCCGGGAAACTTCATCATCACCGCCGACGACGAAATCAAGATTCTCGACTTCGGCATTGCCCAGCTTATAGGCGAAACTCCCAAGCACCTCACCCAGCCCGGCACCAAGGTGGGAACGGCTCTCTATATGAGTCCCCAGCAGGTCAAGGGTCAGCCGTTAGACCGCCGCACCGACATCTACTCGCTCGGCATCACTTTCTTCCAGATGCTCACGGGTCAGCACCCTTACGACACCAAGCTGTCGGAATACGACATATACAACAAGATTATCAACGAACCTCTGCCGCCGCCCTCGTCGATATACGCAGGAGTGTCGCCGCAGATGGAAGACATAATTTACAAGGCCACCGCCAAGAAACCGTTAGACAGATACCAAAGCTGCGCGGCGTTTCTCAACGATGTGAAGGCGGCCGCCAAGCAGTCGTCGGGCGACGACAAGAAACTCAACACGCAGATTTTTGAGCTTGCTCCTGTCGACACCGAGAAAAAACAGTCGGCGTGGCGCAATATAGCCGTCCTGCTTGTGGTGTCGGTATTTTTGCTTGCCATAGCGGTGTCGGTGTTCACTTTCGGACGTCACGACCAGATGCATGTCATCGCCGACAACGCCCACCTCTACAAGGCCGACAGCCTCAGCGCCGAGCGCACCGACCGCCTCAATTATGGCGAAACTGTCAAGATTGTGCCCGACCGTCCCGAGATTGTCAACAACGGCATTGCGTGGGTGGAGGCCACATCGCTGCGAGGGTCCAAGGGATACATACCCAAAAAGCACCTCGTGTCGTCAAAAATTTACCAGCAGATCAACTCTATGTTTATGACCAAGGAGGCGATTGACCTTACTCCGTGCGACTACAAGCTCGTTTTGTGGAAATATTTTGTGGAAAACAAGTATTTCCGCAACTCGTCTACTTCGTGGAAAATAGCCTCCGACTCCAAAAACGAACTCGACTTTTCGGGCACTGCCGTAGGCCGCTACAACAGCAACTCCACCACCGACTACGCATGCATTCTGCACAGTCTCAACGACCGCAGGTGCCGCATCATCATTTTCTTCGACAACTCGTCGGAAAACGTGGCGGTGGATTTCCCCAACGAGGTGCGCATCAAGACCATTCCAGCCGGCGAACAGGGCGGCGGATGGTTCCTGGGCAACACTTACACCCGCACTGCTGCCAACGGTTCGCAATACGAGGTCGACAAATACGAGTTTCTCAAAACCGACGGCCTGATGATTTACGACATCGAAAAAGAGACCAACTCGGTTTGCGTGTTCAACTCCGAAGAAAACAAGATTCATATCTATCCGCAGCCTAAATAATATTTTTCTATCTTTGCAAAAAAATTATTTGAAATGAAACTATCGGTTAAAGAAATCGCTGATATTGTCAACGCACAGAAAGTTACAGGTGGCGCCGAACTCTACGCCGACCAAATGATACTAAGGGCAGCCACTGCCGCCGTCCTCCCCCACTCGGTCTATTTCGACCTCAGAAAGTTCAAAGATCCGCCAAACGCCATCAGCCGCATGCACCAGCTCGGCGTCAGAATCTTTGTGCACGCCGAACCGCTCCAAGAGCAGCCGTTCAGCGACTCTGTATATATAAAGGTGAGCAACATCAACACCGCCATCAACCAGTACATCTCCGAAGTGATAGCCCGCTACCAAGGCACTGTGATCGCAGTACCCAACCGCAACGGACACTGCTGCGTCAAGGACTGGATGGCGCTTCTGCTCAAAAACTCAGCCAACGTTTTTGCCACCGCCCACTACACGTCTGAATTGGATTTTCTCGAAAACGTGAGCCTTTTGGACAACTCTTACGACATTGCCGTATGCCAGATTCCCGACCACTACGAATACACGTCGGTAGCCGCCATCGAACAGGCCGACACCGTAAGTTTCAAAGAGGAGGAGTTCGCTATCTCGTTCAGCAAGTCAGAGTCTTTCACCACCATCAGCATATCGCAGTTCCAGTCGGAATATCCCGCCATAGTGCAGATTCCATTTTGCGACACCGAACATGCGCAGGATGCCGCCCAGTGCCTATGCTACCTGCTCAAGCAGAACCTTTACATTCCATCGGTTCACAACCCGGTTTTCAAATCGCTCGAGATTCCCGACCCGCTCATCAAGATGCGCAACGGCGATTTCAACATCGGCATAGTGTCTTGTTTCTCGTCTAAGAACAATATCTACGCCATCTGCAAGTGTTTCGACTTTATGGCTCGTCAGCATCAGTTCAACTCGCTCACTGCCGTAATAGCCAAGCCCGACTTTGAAACCCTCACCAAAGACGACTTCTTTGCCAAGCTCTTTTTTGCCGCACGTGGCTGCGGTATCTCGCGTATTGTGTTCATCGGATATTTCGAACCAATTCCTCACAACGAGTTTATACGTATCACCAAATACGACACCATACAGGACTTCACCGACAACTTCTCCGAACAGGGCTACGAAGGCGGAGGAATCCTGCTCAAGGGCGAATGTTACGACGATTTTGCCGACGCATTCGACTTTTTCCACACCGGCAACCACGACACCGTGCTCGAGGTCAGTCTCAACGCTCTGAAACACAACCTCAACTATTACCGCGCACTTTTGGACAACAAGACCAAAATGATTGCCATGGTTAAGGCCAACTGCTACGGCAGCGGCAGTTTCCAGATAGCCAATATGCTGCAAAACAACGGCGTGGACTATCTCTGCGTGGCTTTTGCCGAGGAAGGAATCGCCCTCCGTCGCGCCAACATACGCATGCCCATAATGGTAATGAACTACGACGGACGCAACTACAAGCAGATTATCAACTACCGTCTCGAACCCGTGCTGTTCTCCTCTGAGCGCACTCTCCGCCTCATCGAGATTCTCAAAGAGCGCGGCATCACGAATTACCCGGTGCACGTAAAACTCGACACAGGTATGCACCGCTCGGGTTTTATGCCTCACGAGCTCGACGAGTTTTGCCAGATTGTAAACCAAAACATCGACACTATTAATATAGTGTCAATGTTCACCCACTTTGTGGCAGCCGACGACAACCAGGAAGACAACTTCTCGCTCACACAGGTGCAGCGTTTCACCGCTATGGCCGACACCATCTGCCAGAAAACAGGTCTCAGCCCTATGCGCCACATCTGCAACTCGGTTGGTATCGAGCGTTTCACCGACTACCAGTTCAATATGGTACGCCTCGGCATTGGTCTCTACGGCGTAGCTTACGAGGCCACCGACCAGCTGATGGGCATCTCCAAATGGAAAACCAACATTGTGCAGATCAAACATATCGACAAGACCGAAACCGTAGGCTACAACCGCCGAGGCAAAATCAGCCGTGATTCGCGCATAGCCCTCATTCCCGTAGGCTACGCCGACGGACTAAACCGCAAATTTGGCAACGGCAATCTTCAGGTAGAAATCAACGGACACCGCGCCCCCATCATCGGCAACATCTGTATGGACATGTGCATGGTAGACATCACCGACATTGAGTGCCGCGCCGGCGACGAGGTGGTGATATTCGACACCAACACCAAGCTAATCGAAATGGCCAACGCCATCGGCACCATCCCTTACGAGATACTCACAGGCATCTCGCCCAGGGTGGCAAGGGTTTATGTGGAATAAGACACAACGGCAGTTCAAGTCCAAAAGATAATAAAAAAACATCCCGCAGAGGCTCAGTCCGATAGCGGGATTTTTTTTTGAAAAATCTCCTCAAAAAAAATTTCACTTCAAAAAAAATAATTCAACAATAAAGATACAAAAAAATACAAAAATTTTCGCTTATCTTTGCACAACGAAAAAACTACCTTTATACAACAAAGTAAGCCAATGAGAATTTTTGGAAAAAACGAAGAAGGCGTATTCACAATGCGCATGATAACAACCATAACCGACATTATTGTTAAGAAATACATCAAAGCCGGGTACATCAGTCCCGACAACTTTGAAGACACAAAGCAGACGATAATTGAAAAATATATAACTAAACGCGAAAGAATCGAAAGCCTGTACGACCACCGCGCCAAACCCGAGACATACGTTTCGTCGGTGCTGTACAAAATGATGCTCGAGATTCTCAGAGCAGAATCCTCAAAAGAAAGGCACTTCGGCGAATACGAGGCCGCAGTGATTAAAAAGGGACAGGGACACCAGACAACTCCGGAGGAGAAGCTTATCATCGAGAACGAAAAGAAGTATCTCGAAAAAGTGATAGCCTCTTTCGGACCTGAAGCTCCCAAGGTAAGGCTCTTTTGCAAGATGTTTTTCAGGATCAAGCCCACTCAAGCCGACCTGGAAGACTACCTCAAACACAAGGCCAACGAAGCCACCGCCCAGCTCACGCTCATTGAAGGAAACGAACTCGACAAAGAGATATTCGACAGACTCTGCCAGATTTGCAACTCAGCCGAAAACAAAAGCAACAAACCCGACGCGGTGCGTATGTACGTAGGCAAAACCAACAGCCGGATTATTTCCCGACTAAACCTCAACAGGCAGACCAACTACAACGAAGAATCACTCGCACTCCTGTTCGACATGCTCTACACCGACGAATATACTTAAAGGCAATATATAAGAATAGATAACCAACGCTAACTAACAGAAAATGCAAACCACCGATTATAACCAACTAGCCAGCTGCGCCGACTACCTGAACGGCTTCGGCTGTCCTTCGCCCGACGAATTTGACCGTCTGTCCAACGACGACGAATTTGCTATGTCGGCTTCCGACATAGCCGAAATATCCGCACAGGCTCATAAGCAGCTACACAAGGATCGTACCATCATCAGCATCATTCCGCTTATCGCCATTGCGGCTGCTGCCGTGCTGGCTGTGGTTTTCTTCATTCCACAAAGCGCTTCCGACTCCACCAACACCACTGCGGCTCTCAAAACTTCGGTTCTCAGCACCACTCACTCCGACAACATCACCGCCAAAGACGGCGTGGCTGTTCTCTCGTGGGACTTCGACGCTCAAGACTCCGACACTCTAGTAATTTATGACCTCAAAGGCAATCCCCTTATCAAAAAAGAGATCTCGGGACGCTCTGCCACTGTGGCCCTCCCCGCTTCTGGCGACAGATTTCTCTTCGCTATCGAACGAAACTCATCTGAAATTATCAAAAAAGGAACAATAAAGGCGCGTTAAATATCTTTTTTTTTGAAAAAAAACGCTCCACATATTTGTTGCATAGATATTTTGTGTATATTTGCCTTAAAACACGGAGGCTATTCCCGTCCGTGGCTTTAAAGACACAACATCAACCAACTTACACATATTCAAACAATTATGCAGCACACGTGGGACGAATTTAGAAAAGCATACGAAAACGAACAAGTAGCAAGGCTCAATTTCTGCGACCTCTGCGAAGACCTTATGAGGCTAAAATATCCCGACCACAACATATTCAAATCGGCCGATATATTAGAAACCGACAAAAAAAAGGTGGATACCAATGGCAAGACTTCGGTTATCTACCTCCCAAAATTCTTCACAGACGGAGTGTCTAACTCGCGAAAGGGTCAGATTAGAAAGTCGCTCAACGACAACCTGCCCTTTATGCAAGTCAACGACATCAAGAAATGGGTGCTGTTCGTTCCCACAAAACTTTCCACCGAAGAGTCTTCATGGTGGGACAACTGGACTTCGCGTATCACCAAAGAGACCGGAACTGAGCTCACCATTTACGACAGCAAAGCTATTTTCGCTCTGCTCAACGACTTCAAGATCACCGGCAAATGGTTTGAATCCGAGCACGAATACACTTCGAAAATCGAAGCCGACGACCTGCTTGACTTCGCACTCGACATCGAGGCCGCTGGTTCTGAGCCGAAAGCCGAGCCCGAAACCCACACCACAACAACCACAACAACCACAACCGTTACCACACAGACAGTTAAAACTGTGTCGGCACCGCGTCCGATAGCCGAGGCTATGGCTGCACAGATGGCAGCTGCTCCTGTGGCTGCAGCCGCTCCTATTGCCGCTACCGCTACAAACAGCGAAGAACCCACTATCGAACAGTTGGTTAACACATTCAAATTCAAACAGCTGTTTGAGGAACTTGAATTGCTGCATAAAACAAGCCTCAACCAAAAACAGAGAGAGATCTTCGACCGCCGCCGCGAGGAGAGCAAAGTGGCCAACTATCTCAACGACTTTGAGTTCGGCGACCTTTCAAACACTTCGCTCAGCGACCTTATTTACAAAGCTGACGCATACTCTGCCAAAAGCCAGTACTCCCGCGCACTTTATATATATGAATATATCAACTTCAAAGGCAACGTGGCTGCCGACCGCAAAGACGAAATAGATACCGGCATCGCCGAAAACTGCGAAAACCTCCAGTTTATGTACAAGATGATGAAGGGCGACCTGCTCTTTGCCACACGCGACTACATCAACGCCTACGAAGAATACGAGGAGGCTGCCGAACTAAAAGACGGCGAAAACGCCGAAGCCAACTCCAAAAAGTTTGAGGCTCAGGGCGAGGCTCTGCTCGAGGTTGGCGACTTTGCCAACGCCGCCGACTGCTTCAAAACCGCGCTCAATTACAACGTGGCAGACGACAATCTCAAAAAACGTTACGAGATTGCCAAGTCGTTAGACAAAGGAACAAACTTTTTCAAAAACAAATGGCTGCGCTGGCTCAATATATTCATCGCTCCGTTTGCATACTGGAACGCCCGTCGCAAAGATCCCAACATCAGCGAAAACGCCCACGCAAAGAAACTCCGCCGCAAGGCTTGGTGGGGCGTCATCACCGTGCTGCTGCTGCTGCTCGGCGTGGCCGCTATATTCTTCATCGGCAAGTTCATCGCCGACAAGACCACACAGCCCGAAATCGAGACACAGGCTCTGCAGACTCCCCAGGAACTGCAAATCAGTCTCGGCGACTACTATATGGCAAACTTCTCCAACGAGAATCCCCACTATATCGACAGCGCCATCACCGCATACAAACGCGCTATACGCTACGACAACACCGACACCGCTACGCAGCGCAAATACCGCAACGCTGAAAACCGCCGCATAGCTTACATCAACGAGGTTCAGAACAACATCAACAACGACACCACCTACTTCCTGAGTATGCGCCGTCCCACCGAGGGATTGTGGCTGTTCAAATACCGCTACGACAAGTCAGACCTGTCGAAAGGCAAGTTCGGATACGCCGACACCACTGGCAAGATCGTGATTGCGCCGATGTTTGACTTCAACTACCGCAAGATGGAAGGCGCCGGCGAAACATTCTGCAACGGCAAGGCTCTGGTATGTCTCAAAGTTGGTCAGGACACCATCTACTTCCACATCGACAACAGAGGC
>JAGCNK010000125.1 GCA_017645985.1 Bacteroidales bacterium
AAAGACCTTGAAAACAAGCGCGAAGTGGTAGACGAGTCGAACGTGGAGCAAGTGGTGGCAATGATGACCGGCGTACCCGTTACCCGCATAGCCCAGGCAGAGGGACAGCGTCTCAAAAACATGTACGACGAGCTGAAAAAGAAGGTAATTGGTCAGGACGAGGCCATCGAAAAGATTGTGAAAGCCATCCAGCGCAACCGTGCCGGACTCAAAGACCCCAACAAGCCGATTGGAACATTCGTGTTCCTCGGACCTACGGGCGTGGGCAAAACACAGCTTGCCAAGATTTTAGCAGAATTTCTATTCGACAGCAAAGACGCTCTCATCCGTATAGATATGAGCGAATATATGGAAAAATTCTCGGTTTCGCGTATCGTAGGAGCGCCTCCCGGCTACGTAGGCTACGAAGAGGGCGGACAGCTTACCGAAAAAGTACGCCGCAAACCCTACTCTGTGGTGCTCTTAGACGAGATTGAGAAGGCGCATCCCGACATCTTCAACATATTGTTGCAGGTATTGGACGAAGGACGTCTTACCGACGGACTCGGCCGCAAGGTTGACTTTAAGAACACTATCCTGATTATGACCTCCAACATTGGTTCTCGACAGATTCAGGACTATGGCCGCGGCGTGGGCTTCGGCTCGGGCGAAAGCGACGACGAAAACAACAAGTCGATCATAGAGAAGGCATTGAAGAAGGCGTTCTCGCCGGAATTCCTCAACCGTATCGACGATGTGATAATGTTCCACAACCTCACCAAAGAGAATATCGACAAGATTATCGACATCGAACTTGTGGGTCTCTACAAGCGAGTTACGGATATGGGCTACACTCTCGTCATCACCGACAAGGCAAAGGCTTTCATCGCCAACAAGGGCTTCGACTCCAAGTACGGAGCACGTCCGCTCAAACGCGCAATCCAGAAGTATCTCGAAGACGAGATGGCTGCTGTGATTATCGACGCGGGAGTAAACCAAGGCGACGAGATTATTGCCGACGTAGACGACAGCAACGAGAAGATCGTTATCAAAATCAATCCTAAACAAGTAACTGTAGAACAGTAGTTTATGGCTGGTTACAAACATATCGACCTGGCTTATCTCAACGACATTTCGGGCGGCGATGCCGAAACCAAAACTCAGTTGATACAACTCTTTTTCGACCAAGTGGACGAAATAAACGAACGTTTTAGCAAAGCGATGGGCAGCAACAATTTGGAAGAAATTCAAAAGACTGCCCATCTTGCCAAATCGTCGACCAGAGTGATGGGCGCAAACGATATTGCCGACAAGATGGTAGACTTGGAGCAAAACATCAAGTTGAAGACAGAAAACTTTGATTATCAGCCGTATATCAACTACTTCAATAATAATATTCCCCTTGTGATAGAGGAACTTAAAGCAGAACTTTCATCTTTGTAACCCTTTGGAAACGCCCAATCGCTTAGTATTCGGTTTTGGGCGAGAATGTGGCGGGCTCGATTGAGTTGCGCTCGGTTATGTATTGTGCGTAATCGTTGTCGAAAGCTATTCTGGAATCCACAGCACGGCTGTAAACATTCAAGGAGGCAAGCAAAAGTTCGCACACCTCGCGCACGGCGAAACGCTCGCCGGTGTTGGCTGTAACGTAATCTGCCAAATTGTTGGTTTTCACATAGCTGTTGAACATCGGTGTGGCATTTCGGCAGACCTGGAAACGCAGTCCGCACACTTTGGCAATGCTCAAATCCAGAATATCGTCGAAAACAAACGCCACTTGCTCCGGTTTCAACCCGTATGTGTCGAGCACGTGTTTTAAACCTTCGGTTTTATTTTTGAATCCTAAACACTTGAAATTCAAGTGTTCACGGTTTACAAACTTTTCGGTAGAGGGATTCTTTTCGCCTGAGATGATGCCGGCTTTGAGAATTTCGCCGTTGACAATCTTTGCGCCAAAACGCAGGATGTTCAATCCCATAGAGTCCACCTCCGAAAAATAAGAATATACGCCCTCGCCCTTGACGCCAGAATTGTACACTCCGTCCCAGTCGAAAGCTATGCAGCGTATGTCACGTGCCTTTAAAATAAAATCAGACAGGGGAAGGAGAAACTCTCCTCCCCTATCTGAGAATTGTTGTAAATATTGTTTGATCAAATCCATTGATAAATTACAAAAGATCCTGAATATCCAACATACCGCAAGGTTTGCCGTCGGATGTAACTACCAATGTATCAATCTTGTACTGTTTAAACAGTTTAGACGAGTCGATCAAGTAAGCGTCCTTGTCGATGGTTACAGGCTGCTTAGAAGGCAGTGTGGAGAGTTGGCGCGAGAGAACTGCGTCGCCCTCTTTCTCAACCATACGACGGAGGTCGCCGTCGGTGAAGATGCCGTAGATAGAGCCGTTGTCGTCGGTGATGGTGATAGCGCCGAGTTTCGAGAGAGTCATCTTAACGAGAGCCTCGTTGATGGTGGCGTTCTTAGAGATGGTGGCGTTTTCGGTGCGGAACACATCCTTAACCTGCGAAGTCATCAATTTGGTATCCTCGAAGAACTGCTCAGTGCCAACGGTTGTGAAGTTGTTTTGCGACATCATCTGCAATACCTTCCACGGAACTGTGATAGTGTGGCAGCCAACGTTGAGAGCGTTGCGCACGTGCTCGGGGTGACGAACCGACGAGAACATAACCTTAGAGTTGTAACCGTAGCGGTTAACAGCGTTAACGCACTGTTCTACAAGCGAAATAGCGTCGTGACCCTGGTCTTGCAAACGACCTACGAGCGGACAAACGTATGTAGCGCCTGCCTGCATAGCGATGTAAGCCTGCTGGAGAGTATATATAAGGTGCATGTTTACCATGTAGCCCTCGCCACGCAGAATGTTGCACGCCTTAGCGCCTTCGAGCGAGATAGGAATTTTGTAAACGGTCTTGGTTTTGTCGAGACCGAGGTCGTTTTGACGGTGAGCCTCGCTGATAATCTCCTCAGCAGTACGGCCGAGAGCCTCAATCTGGAGAATGGGCACAATCTTGGCGAGTTTGAGGATAACGCTGTCAACATCGTTGTAACCCTCGCGGTGCATAAACGTGGGGGTGGTTGTAAGGCCGGTGAGAAAACCGAGTTTGAACGCGTTTTCGATTTCCGGCAGATTAGCTGAATCTAAATATTATTCCATTTTTTTATTTATTTTCTATATTTTACTTCAATATTGTGCAATTCGATAAGGGGTTTGAGAAACTCTTCGAGTTTGTCTAACTGCAGCTGGCTTGCAGCGTCGCATTTGGCAACTTCGGGCTTGGGATGAGCCTCGATAAATATACCGTCTACGCCGGCAGCCACACCGCTGCGGGCAAGTACGTCGAGATACTGACGTGCGCCGCCGTTGGGATCGGCCGAAGGAATTCCGTATTTTCTGATAGAGTGAGTTACGTCAAACACTACGGGATAGCCGGTCTCGTTGAGATGGTAGAAGCTGCGGGGATCAACCACGAGGTCGTTGTATCCGAAAGTGTAGCCGCGCTCGGTGAGGATAACCTTGTAGTTGCCGCACGACTCAATCTTCTTAACGGGCTTGATCATATTCTCGGGAGCGAGAAACTGACCGTGCTTGAGGTTGATAACCGCGCCTGTTTTGGCAGCCTCGGTCACCAAACCTGTCTGCATACAGAGGTACGCAGGAATCTGAATAACGTCGAGAACGTCGGCAGCGGGCTTGATATGCTCGGGATAGTGAATGTCGGAAAGCACAGGCATTCCGAACTCATTTTTGATACGCTGCAAAATCTTCAGTCCCTCTTCCAAACCAGGTCCGAGGTAGTAGTCAACGCTGCTGCGGTTGTCTTTCATAAACGAAGATTTGAAAATCACCGGCAACGAGAGCTTCTCGGCGGTTTTCTTCACGTGTTCGGCTGTGCGGAGCATAGTGTCGTCGTCTTCGATAACACACGGACCGCAGATAAGAAACAACTTGTCGGAGCCGCATTCCACATTACCAACTTTAATAATTTTTTTCATATATCTAAATAATTGAAAATCAGTTATCAACATCTATTTATCGGAATCTCTACAGTAAACTTGGAGCCGACACCTACCTTTGATTCCAGCTGGATGGTGCCGTTGAGCATATCAATCTGTTTTTTGATGATGGCGAGACCGATACCCGCTCCGTCGTAAATTTTCTTGCCCATATTGGCAGCCTTGCGGAATTTTTCGAAGATAATCTTCTGATCCTCTTGCGAAATACCTATGCCGGTGTCTTTTACCTCAATGTGGAGATACTCCTGCTCACCGCCCTCGTTGTTGATATTGACCGTAAGCGACACTATGCCGCTCTCGGTAAACTTGATGGCGTTTTCGATAAGCAGCGACACTATCTGGCGCAAGAAATTTTCGTCGCTCGATACCTTTAACGTATGTTCTTTGATCTGGTTGTCGAAAAGCAGCGTAATGTTCTGCCTTTTTGTTTCGTCGCGGGCAAGGATAGCCTTGTTGTAGTCGTAGATAAACTTAAACAGAAACACCAGGTCGGTGGGACGAGTTTCGATGAGAGTGTTGCCGCTTTCCAACTTGCTGATATTTATAATGTTGTCAACAAGGTTGAGAAGGTAGCTTGTGCTTTTGCGAATCTGCTCCGACAGTTCCACGTATGTGTCGCGGTCGGTGTCGGGCATCGAAATAATGTCAGAACAGCACACTATAGCGTTGAGCGGCGTGCGGATTTCGTGCGAAAGGTTGTTGAGGAATGCGGTTTTAAGCTTGTCGGCATCCTCGGCACGCTCCTTGGCCTGCAGCAGCTCTGAATACTGCTCTTTCACAAGGTCTTCGAGATGGTTTCGGTAAAGCTCCACCTGTTTTTTCTGCGAGTACAGCTCGGTGAACACACGCACCTTGCCGATAAGTATCTTTGCGTTTAGAGGCTTGCAAAGGAAGTCGACCGCGCCAGACTCAATGGCGTATTCCTGATACTGGTCGATGGAATAAACCGCCGACACGAAAATCACCGGCAGATATGGCGTGCGCTTGAGCTCGTGAATTTTGGTCAGCAGCTGAAATCCGTCCATACCGGGCATCTGAATGTCGAGAATCACAAGAGCAAACTCCTGACGCTTAATCTGTTCCAACGCCTCGTAACCACTGGCAACGCACACCGTGGCAATGCCGGCCTCAGCCAATATTGCCTCTATAAGCACCCTGTTGGCATACGCATCGTCTACCACGAGTACTTTAGGTTCAATTGCGGTGTGTTGTTCCAAATCCATTGTCGCTTCTTTTATGTTGTACAAATTTAGCAATTAAAGTTCAGTTTGCAACTTTTTTGCGCATTTTTTTGTTGCGAGTCTGCAAAAATGACGGCATTATAATCTGTCCCTTGGCAATGCGCATCTCGTCGGTGATGCTGTGAAGGATATGCAAATGGCTGTCGGAAAAATATTCCCAGTACATTATGCCGCCGAGCGAGTGCATGTTTACATAGTCAACCTTGCGGCGCACCGACTCGGGATTGTCGTATGTGATAAAAGTCTTCTGCCTGTTGCAAAAAAGATACGGAGCGCAGGCGTGCTTGTCCCAGCATTTGAGATAGTCGCGGCGTTTTTCCAGCTCGGTAATCTTGGAGTATGCTATGCTGCCCTCGCCCTTGGCGTTGCGGAAAAGTCCGTTTTTCGACGACTGCACCTGAGTCCACCTACGGCCGTATGCAGCTGCTCCTATCACTATCTTGTCGGGCGGAATGCCGTTTTTAACATAGCTCTTTACGATACGGTCTACCGAGTGTCCGTTCTTCTTAAACGATGATGCGTAGAGGTTGGTGTGGTGACCTGTTACGCTGTTCCACTGTCCCACAAAGTCGTAAGTCATCACAAAGAAATAGTCGACAAGCGGAGCAATTTTGGCAGGTTCGGTGTACGACAGATATGCGTCAAACGCTCCAGCGGCTATTGTGAGCATATATTTTTTGCCGTCGGTGCGCGACGCGCTGTCAAGAGCGTTGCGCAGTTCGGAAAGCAGAGCGGTGAAATTCTTGCGGTCGGCGTTGCGAGTGGCGGCCTTCATTCCAGGAAACTCCCAGTCCACGTCGATACCGTCGAAGCCGAAATATTTCAAGAACCTTACAGCGTCGTTGACAAAAATATTGCGGTTGGCAGGGTCTGACGCCATAGCCTGAAACTGCGGCGACGTGCCGTAACCACCCACCGACACCAGCACACGGAGGTTGGGATTGCTCTCCTTGAGCGTGCGCACCATCATAAAATTGTCGGCGTGGTTGGGATATAGCAGACCTATACGGTTGTTGTTGATCACAGTGAAAGCCAAATTGACAATATCCACACCCCGGAGGTCGAGCCCGTAGGGATTGATAGTGCGTGTGCCGATGTGCAGATACGCCGCCACTATAGGCTTCTGAACAGGAATGTACGCCTCAGGGGGAACATTGTCGAAACCGCTGTGAGTGTCAACAAGGCATCCGCTGCTGAGCGCCATAATGATAATCGCAATATATTTATATAAGGTGTGTGGCATTACTCGTTTTGTTTTTCCGGTGCAAATTTCTACAAAATAGCGCAGAAATCCATATTTTGTCAAAAGATTTAAAGCAAATATTTTATTCAGAAAAAAATTTACATTAAGTAAAATAGTTTAACAAACTAATTATCAAACATTTAAACACTACGCACAAAATTTCTTTCATAAAAAAAATAAAATTAATGCGGATAACTGTTTGGAAAACCAAAAAAAGCACTAACTTTGCGCTCTGAAAAAATAAGATTATAACGTTAATAAAAATAAAACCATGGAATTATTAAAAGTAGTTGAAGAGCAGTACCACAACAACAGAGAATGGCCTGAATTCAACAGCGGCGACACAATCACCGTACATTACAAAAATGTAGAAGGCAACAAGGAGCGTATCCAGCAGTTCAAAGGCGTAGTTATTCAGAAAAAAGGATGCGGCATCAGCGCCACATTCACAGTTCGCAAAATGTCGGGCAGCGTAGGCGTAGAGAGAATCTTCCCCGTAGAGTCTCCCTTCATCACCAAAGTTGAGCTCAACAAACGCGGTATCGTACGTCGTGCGAGAATCTACTACGTAAGAGAACTCACCGGCAAGAAAGCACGTATCAAAGAAAAAAGAATCTGATTACGCTACTAAGCAACGATACAAAAAGAAATCCTCGGCCGAGGATTTTTTTTTGCCGTTAAAAGAACAAAATTGTCACAAAAGCCGCAAAAATACCACCGAAAAATTTTTTTTATAATAACTAAAACCATAATTTTGCGGCATTATTAAAAAAACTGTAACATAAAAATACAAAAATGGCTAATACAGAAAACAACGCAGCACAACAAGACCAACTCGAAATAGTTGAGTCGAAATTCGGACAGACAGAGCAGTACATCGAAGAGAACAGAAACAAGATTTTCACCGTTATCGCCATCATCGCCGCTATCATTCTTGGCTATATGGCATATCAGAAATATGTTAAGACTCCCAAAGAGAACAAGGCGGCTGCTCAGATGTTTCAGGCTGAGAACTATTTTGAGCTCGACTCGTTTAACCTCGCGCTCAACGGCGACGGCAACTATCCCGGATTCCTCAAGATTATGAGCGACTATTCTGGCACAAAGGCCGGCAACAACGCCAAATATTACGCAGGCGTATGCTATTTCCGCACTCAGGAATACGACAAGGCTATCGAATGTCTCAACGGATTCAGCACCGACGACAAAACCCTCGGCCCCATCGCCACTGGTCTCACAGGCGACTGCTGGATGGAGAAAGGCGACCTTGCCAAAGCTCAGAAATGTTACAACGACGCCGCTAAGTCAGCCGAAGGCAATGTATTTGTTGCTCCTATCTTCCTCAACAAGCTCGGCAAGCTGTTTGAGAAACAGAACAACTACCAGGAGGCTCTCAACATTTACAACAAGATCAAAGCCGAATATCCCAGCTCTAACGAAGGCCGCACAATCGAACGCGACATCGAGCTGATGAACATCAAACTCGGCAAGTAAAAAAAAGATTTTTGATTTAGATTCCTCTAAAAATAGAAACGCCCTGAAACATGTTCAGGGCGTTTTCTTTTTTTGTATTATTCCATTTAAAACCTTTTCAAATTTTGAAGCTTAAAACCTCTCGAAGTCGGAGTCGCGTGCGCTGTCTTTGAGGTTTATTATTGTGCCTTTGCCGCTTACCTCCTCGGGCTGAGGTTCGTCGATTATCGGCTGAACCATCGCAGGCTGAGGCTTGGTAGCTACCGGCACTACAGCGGGCTGCGTTGCGGGCTTGGTCTGAACCACCTGACGGCGTACAGCTTTGGGCTGAGGCTTGGGTGTGGCGCCAGTTTTGAAGAAACTCATCGACTGCTTAAGCTCGCTGCTCTTGGATGCGAGCTGCTGGCTTGTGGCGGCGAGTTCCTCGGCAGATGCGGCGTATTTCTGGGTAACATCGTTGAGCTGCTGCACGGCGCGGTTTATCTGGTTGATGCTGCTGTTCTGCTCAGAGCTTGCCGCAGAAATCTCGCGAACGAGGTCGGCGGTTTTCTCGATGTCGGGAATGATGTTCTTGAGCAGACGCTCGGCGTTCTCGCTTATAGCCACGCCCTCTTTCGACACCTTGTCGATTTCCGACGCTGCTGTTGCGCTGCGCTCGGCGAGCTTGCGCACCTCGGCAGCCACCACTGCGAAACCTTTGCCCTGCTCTCC
>JAGCNK010000126.1 GCA_017645985.1 Bacteroidales bacterium
CTTCGATTTCTCTTTTTTAAAATTCGCCGCAATGAAAACAATTTTAGACCGAAAAAAAAAATATTTTTGTAATTAATTGATTGTTAAAAAATTATTTTTCGACACTATGATTTTAAATGCTTTAAAACGTGGCTATTGAAGATTTATTGATATATTTGCACGTTAAATTTTTTAAAAAAAATTTTTATGTGGAACGTTACTATATTTGCCTCGGGCAGCGGCAGTAATGCCGAAAATATATTCAACTATTTTAAAGATAGCAAGTTAGTGCGCATCGGACTGGTGATTACCGACAATCCGAAAGCGTTTGTGATAGAGCGCTGCCGACGCCATTCGGTGCCGTGCCTGGTGCTTTCGAAGCGTCTGATCGACGACGCCGACTTCATGCTCGGCGTATTGCGCGACTTTAGAACCAACTTTGTAGTGCTGGCGGGATACATCAAGCTCGTGCCCGACTATATCGTGTCGGCGTTCGACCAGCGCATTGTCAACATCCACCCCTCGCTGCTGCCCAAGCACGGCGGCAAGGGCATGTACGGCAGCCGCGTGCACCAGAGCGTGCTCGACTGCGGCGACAAGGAGAGCGGCATCACAATCCACTTTATCGACAACGACTACGACCGAGGCTCGGTGATTTTCCAGGCCAAATGCCCCGTGCTGCCAGACGACACCGCCGACTCTCTCGCACAGCGTGTGCACGCACTTGAATACGAGCATTATCCACGAATTATCGAAGATACTATTATAAAGGTGTTGGGCAAATGCAACGCTTAGTATTTTTGCTGTTGGTTTTTTGCGCCACCGCGGTTTCTGCCAAGAATCCTTTCTCGTGGGTGGATATGCAGTTTGTGCGTATCAGATTAGACGTTGACCCTTCGGTTAAATATTTAAAAGGTGTGGCTACACACTATTTTGCCGTCAGATCCAGGCAGGACCGTTTTCTTCCGTTGCAGTTTGACCTTACTTCGTCGCTTGAAGTAAAGAGTGTGATGCACGGTGCTACTGTGCTTAATTTCAACCACAAAGGCGACTCGCTGATTATTTTCCCCGACGACAACTGGGCGTACAGCGACTCGGTGACAGTGGTGTACGAAGGCGTGCCGGGCGATTCGGGTTTCGGGTCGGTGGTGTTTGCCAAGCACGGTCACACCCCTGTGTTCTGGACTCTGTCGGAACCCAACGGCTCCAAGGACTGGCATCCATGCCGGCAGGTCAACACCGACAAGTACGACTCGGTGCAGGTGATTGTGTCGTGTCCCGAGAAATACCGCTCGGCGTCCAACGGCGTTATCCTCTCCGACACTGTGGCCGACGGAATACGCACCACCAACTGGATGCACCGTCACAAGATTGCCTTTTACCTTGTGGCTGTGGCTGTTAGCGAATACGACGTTTGTCAAGACTATATACACCTTAATAATGGCGATTCGGTGCTGTATGTCAACTATTTTTTTCACGACCAGGCCGAGCACGCACACAAGAGGGCTTTGAAACTCGTTCCCGCGTTTACGATGCTGTGCGACTCGTTTGGCACTTATCCCTTTGCCGACGAGAAATATGGTCAGGCGCAGTTTCTGTGGAGCGGCGGAATGGAAAACCAGACTATGACCTTTCTCACAGGCTTTGCTCCGTCGCTTATGATTCACGAGCTTGCCCACCAGTGGTTTGGCAACACTATCACCTGCAGCCGCTGGACCGACGTGTGGATCAACGAGGGCTTTGCCGAATGGTGCGAGGGCTTTGCCGAGGAGGTGGGCGTGGGTCAGAACAACAACCCTGTGGCGTGGCGGCGTCAGAAGATTTATTCCGCTGCATCCAAGCCGCTCGGCTCTATCTACGTGCACGACACCACCGACGTGTGGAATATTTTTGACACACGAATGACCTACGACAAGGGTAGCATGCTGCTGCACATGCTCCGCACCGAACTGGGCGACTCTACTTTCTTCCCTCTGGTAAAATACTACATAAAACACTCGCCACACCGCTTTGGCAACGCCTCGTCGCAGGATTTTTTCCGCCTGGTGAACGATTTTTCGGGCAAGGACTACACCTGGTTTTTCGACCAGTGGTACTACGGACGCGGCACGCCTATCTACCGTGTGCTGTGGCAGCAAAACACCGACAACCTGCTCAACTTGAAGATTGTGCAGCGGCGCAGCGACACCACTATGCCCGTTTTCCGTGTAAAAGTGCCGCTGATGGTGGTGGGCGACTATGGCGAGAGCCTCTTTGTGCGTGTCAGCAACCTTGCCGAAACACAGTATCTTACCCTTGATCCGGGATTCGAGGTCACCAACATTGTGTTCGACCCCTATTGCGACATTGTGTCGTGGGGTAGCTCTACCAAGGAGGAAAAAATAGCCGACGACGCCGCTGTGAAAATACGTCACGAAAATACTCAGATTTTTGTAACAGTTTCTAAGCCAAAGGTATACACACGTTATTTAATCAAAAGCTTTGACCTTGGTACGCTTCAGACTGGCAGGATAGGCAACGACGGCAACGCCACCATCGACCTCCGCCGCATACCCGAAGGCGAATACTATCTGGCTCTCGAAGGCGACGGATGCTATTTTTCAAAACGCATCAGCGTGGGAAAGAGGAAATGAATGTGATAGTGGCAGTTATTTTTTGCCGCAAATATTTCTTTTGTTTCTTTTTTTCTATACCTTTGTATTACAGCAGCGGATGATATGCGGCGGACAACTTAGATTTTTACTATTAAATTCTTAAAAATATGAATAACTGCAAATTGTTTGACAGAATGTCGGCGATGCGGAGCAACAAGATAAAATTCTCCTTCGTCGTTGTTTTTATCCTTAATGTTTTATTGTCGCTTGCAGCTTCTGATGCGGCATTTGCTCAAGAAAAGAGACCGTATGTGTTGAAAAAACGCTATATGCCCGAGGGCGGCATTTCTACTGTGTATGATGTAACCTTCTGTTACAACTCGTATTATGACCAGTATGACTCAAAGACAGTCTTTTTTATCGAGACCGACGATGAGAGTCAATGGCTCTGGCGTGATTGGGTAGATCCTCAAAAAACTCAATCAGAGGTAGGTCAGCTTGTAAATGTGCGTATCCAGACGGATTTTTCGGAATACAAACCCAAAACTTGCCGTAAATGGTTCCACAAAGCACAGAATGTAGAATGGTTGGAGAATCTCAACACCTCGGAGGTTACGGATATGAGCGCTATGTTTCAGGGCTGTAGTTTTAAGACTTTGGAGATACCAAAAACGTTCAATACCGCCAAGGTTGAAGATATGCGCTTTATGTTTGATATGTGTCAATATCTTGAATCGCTTGATTTGAGTATGTTTAATACTGAGTTAGTCGCAGATATGAGCATGATGTTTGCGGGTTGCGCCGATTTGAAAACTTTGGATATTGAAAATTTCTCGTTGAAGTCTGTCACAAATGCGGCTAATATGTTCAACGGCTGCAGACATTTGACTTCGCTTAAGGTGCATATTCAAAACGAAGTGTCAAATCTTACAAACATCAGTGGTATGTTTGCCAAGTGCGGATTGGTGTCAAGCTCTGGATTCTCTAATTTGCTCTACAAACTTTTGCGTTTTGCCCCAAATGTAGAAGATGCTTCTGGTCTTTTCAGCGGCAATGCTTATGTCAAGAATATAGACATAACTTATGACATTGATTTGGGGAATGCAAAGAATATTGCAGGAATGTTTTCGAATTGTGAACAATTGGAAAGCATAAGTGGACTTAATACTTTAAATACCTCCAATGTGGTAAATATGGGCGGAATGTTTTATGGCTGCAAAAATCTGCAAAATGTAGACTTGAGTAGTTTCGACGCTAAAAATGTTGCATCTGTATCTTCCACCTCGAGTTACACTCAACTTAAGGAAATGTTTTCTGGTTGCGAGTCGCTTACCAGTGTGGTTTTTGGACCACAGTTTACGCCTTCGAAGTGTACTGATTTCCAGAGTATGTTTTATGGATGCAAAAGTCTTAAATCGCTCAATTTGGTGCCATTTGCACTGCCCGCTACTGGCGATGTGAATGTTTCTAATATGTTCTATGGTTGCGAATCTCTTAAGATGATTTTTGCTACCGATGGCGCCTGGCACAATATGACTCAATCCACCGGAATGTTCACAGGTTGTACACAACTCGCAGGCGAGAAAGGCACTGTATATGACAACAACCATACCGACAGTGAGTATGCACATACCGACGGAGGCAACAGCAATCCTGGTTATTTCTCGTCGCCCCGCGAGGCTTATGCCGCGCTCGACGGCGACAAGCTTGTTTTCTATTACGACGGCGGGCGTTTCAACCATTCCACAACCTTCAATATGCGCGAATATCCTCAAACGTATGCTATAATTACTAACTCCTCAACTCGAGAGACTATCACAACTGTGGAGTTTGATCAGTCGTTTCAGTACTACTATCCCACTACGTGTTATATGTGGTTCTATGGGTTCAAAAGTTTGACGGCCATTAATGGATCAGAATATCTTCATACCGAGTATGTTAAGTCGATGAATGATATGTTCTTTCAGTGTGTGAAATTAACAAAGCTTGACTTAAGTGGTTTTGATACTCGATTGGTTCAGGATATGGAATGGATGTTTAAAGAGTGCTCTGAACTTGAAACAATCAAATTTGGCGAAAATTTCGTGACAAGTAGTGTTGCTAACTTTAATGGAATGTTTATGCAATGTGCTAAACTTAAAGAGCTTGATTTAAGCACGTTTAGTACAGCGGGTATCGATAATACTAACACAACTTTACCTCCTTTGAAAGCTATGTTTTCAATGTGTTTTGAACTTAAATATGTGAAGTTTGGCAAAGATTTCAAACCTGCTACTGATATGTCAAGTTTTTTTGCCCATTGTTATCAGTTAGAAACGGTTGTTGTAGACAACGACGATTGGAACACATCTGAAATCACTCGGGCGGATGCTATATTCGCTTATTGCCGTACTGAAGACCTTACTCATAAACTTACAGGAGGCAACGGTACTGTGTGGGATGCTGTCAATGCTGATAATGCCGCATATTTCCGCATCGACACAGTCGAACATCCTGGCTACCTCACCAAACTGCCTTACACTATTACCTATTATGATTCAATTCCAAACGAGATGCTGACCAAGGGAGAATATACCGACCTTCCTCAGTCGTATTATCCTTACGACACAAACGTCTCTTTTGAGGAATATAATCTGTCTGACGATAAAATTACCATCCCGATACCCAAGAAAGAAGGCTACCGTTTTATAGGTTGGACAAACAAAAAGAACACTTCGCTTTCTGACGACACTCCTGTAAAGGAAGAATTGACAATCGACCCTGCCACAACCCGCTACAATCAGGCTTTTGTGGCCAACTGGGAACCACTCATACCTATCGAAGTCAATATTTCCGACAACGCCACATTCCCTGTAAACGCCGAGGCTTATTGCAACGGCAAGGAAAATTCGGTTTCGCTGCCTTTTGAAATTGTCAAAGGCGAACCTACCGACTATGTGGTTACTTTTAAAAACGACGCCATTCCCCGATATGAAGCCAAGCTCAATGGTGCAACATCTGTTGTGATTCCTATCCCCGAAAGCCTGTTGTCGGGCGTTTACGAGGGCACTATCACATTCAACGGCGACCCTGAATATTATAAGCCGGGAAGCTATGCCATCACCATCACCGCCGATATTACTCCCGACGTTGCAGTTCAGCTCTACACCGATATGCTCATAGCCGACAACCACGACGGCAGGTTCACCGCTTACCAGTGGTACAAGGACGGCAGCCCGATAGCCGACGCCACTCATGGTTACTATTACGAGGAGAAACTCGGCGGCAAGTACACCGTGGAGCTCACCACCACCGACGGCGGCAAGTTTATGTCTTGCCCCGTTAAGCTGGTTTCCACCAAGGCTCTGGCTCAGAGCGTTAAGGCATATCCCAACCCCGCAAGAAGGGGCGAGACCTTCGCCGTAGAGATTACCGACTACGACCCTGCCCAGGAATACTCCATTGTGATATTCTCAGCCAACGGATTGCTGGTGAAGAAATTGACCAACGTGGAGCAGACCACCGAAATGTCGCTTCCCACGGGCGTGTACTCCGGCTCGCTGATAAGCGGCGGCAGCAAATACGGATTTAAACTGATTGTTGAATAAAAACCTGTTAAACTATTATGATTAAGAAAATTATACCGATTGTGGCTTTTGCGTTGACCGCCACCACAATGCAGGCGCAAAACTATCTTACATTCGACCTCGGCGGAGGTATGCACAATATCGCTTTTTCTGCCGACAATGGCGACAAGAAAATCGGTTTCGGTTTCGGCTCGCAAATCGGATTCCGCCATTTTTTTAACGAGAACTGGGGCGCGGGCATCGGCTTGGGCTTCAACAGTTTCTCGTCGAAGATAACACTCAACTACAATCAGGACGAGCAGTCGGGCTTTGACCCCAACATACTGCCCAACGGCGGACTCCGCAACTACCACACCGCATTCAAAGACGTGGAGGAGAAAACCACCGTATATGCCCTCGACATTCCTTTGGGAGTATATTACAACCGTCCGCTCAACGAAAAATGGAGCGTAGGCGGCGGACTCAACCTGATTGTCACCACCGTGGCGTCGGGCAAGTTTAAAAACACGTCGGGATACACAGGCGTGGAGGCTGAGTTTCCCGATTACGGACAGCTGGTGTCCGACGTGCCTGCGCACGGCCTCACATCGTTCTCGGGCTTTACTGGCTCTACCGACCTGAAAAAAATCACCTTCGGCGTAGGCGGCGAGGTAAAGGCCTATTACGCAATAGGCGAACGTCTCGACCTCAGCATGGGCTTGAGCGGCGCATACCGTTTCGCCGACCTCAAAAACCAGAATTACGAAAAACTCTACGACGAGGACGCTCGCACATACGTGGGCGTTACTCAGACCGACTTTTGCAAGGGCGTAAACCTAATCAACGTGTCGGCCACCGTGGGCATCCGTTTCCGCCTTGCCCGCAAGATACTTCCCGTGCCGGCTCCCGAGCTTGTTGACGTGCTTATCGAGTCGCCATACATCAGCGACGATCTCGAAATCATCGAGCCGCCTGTGGAGGAGAAAAAATTAGAACGCCATGCCGACGATTATGGCATCAACCTCATGCCCGAGGACTACGCCTTTGTAAACAACGCCCTCGACATGTCGGCACAGCTCCGCCGCAAGAAGGTGGGCGACCCTATCGGTGCGCCTATCCTCTTTGCCACCAACAGCGACCGCCTCAAATCGTCGGAAAACACCATTATGGACACCGTGGTGGTGTTTATGAAAGAGAATCCCGACGTGCTTAAGCTCGAAGTTTCGGCGCACACCGACAATGTGGGTTCCGACGCATACAACCTCAACCTCTCTAAACGCCGTGCCAACACCGTTGTCAACTACCTCGTAAGCCACGGAGTGGAGCGCAAACGTCTCTCTCCCGTGGGCTATGGCGAGAGCCGTCCGCTCAACAAAAACGCCACTCCCGAACAGCGAAACATCAACCGCAGGGTTGAGTTTATGATCTTGGAGCTGGAGTGATAAACGGTATCAGATTAGCAATATCAATTCCGCCTGGATATCCAGGCGGCACAGTCAACTTAAATATTTACTATTAAATTATTTGTATTATGAGAATCAAACTTTTGGTGGCGTTGTGCGCTACCTGTTTTTATTCATTATTTGCCTCCGCCCAGGACGACAAAATAACGACAATGTGGACTTGCTATGATTTAGCAGGTTTTCAAAGTTGTAAAGATCAGTTTCAAGCCGCTAATAATAACGATAATCCTGTTTATATTTCTGATATTAGTGGATATAATATTAACTTGCTTGTAGAAGCTAAAGGAAAGATATCCATTAATAGCGTTAACAACTTAATCTTTGCTGAGGGTGCCGTAATCAAAGTGCCTGTAAATAAAGCCGGTGATGAGATAATTGTTACAGCAACTACTGCTACATATTCAAATTATTATTTTCGGACTATAAGAGTTGACGATACTCATGATTATCATATCGTTCACCCAGATGGCGCCGTTTATTCGTACTACGCTACTGAGGATGATGCCGGCAATGGATATGTGTCAATTATAACAACAAATTCGACAGAGGTCCTTTCAATTACTGTTGGATTGGCAAAGACAACAGCCTATACATATTACGACCAAAGCACTAAGACCTTTTATTTCAATTATGACGATTTAAAATTCACATATCCTCCCGAGTCTGTGGGCAACCTTAATTCGCAATATTATGAATATAACTCATGGGAAATAAGGGCGTATTGGCGCCCTGTATGGCCAATGGGTAGCACCAAAGCAACCAAAGTGGAGCTTACAGATAAGTTTCTTACCTATATAAATGATGACCCCACAAGACTGCAATCGTGTTTTGGTTGGTTCGAGCTTTTTTCAAATCTTGAAGAAATCGTGGGCTTGGACAAACTGAATACATCAGAAGTGAAGGAAATGTCGCATATGTTTTCTTATTGCCGTAGCCTTTCTGCCGAGGCGTTGTCTGGACTGAATAATTTTGACACACGGCAGGTTATGTATATGTATGAAATGTTTTCTAATTGTTTTTTAAATTTTGAAGACGGAATAGATCTCGATTTGTCTGGTTTTGAATGTCCTAAAGTGGAGGATGTGTGTGGGATGTTTCGGGAAAGTAATATTAGAACCGTGAACCTTATCAGATTTGGTGGAGCGAGTGTGTTAGATTTTCGAAGAATGTTTTATAACTGTACATTATTAGAAGAGGTTGATTTAGATAGTTGGCAATTAGCCGATGGTGTGTATGCTAGTACAGATAGGATGTTTTGCAAATGTACAAATCTTAAAAAAGTCAAATTAGGAGGCATCCGTGTCGGTGGTCCTCCCGTTTTAAACCATCTTAATTTGCAGGGTGAATATATGTTTGAAGGATGCAGTAGCCTTGAGAGTATAGATATGCACAAATTTGAAATATTACCCTCAGTAACTGGGAAGTTCGTTACTACGCAGTTTATGTTCAAAGATTGTATCTCTCTAAGATTTGCCGATTTGAGAATGAAGTTTCCATCTGCCCTTCCTTCTGCCCAAACAGATAGTTATGTTAGTTGTCAGTCGTGGTTTTGTAACTGTCCAAACCTTGAAGTGGTTGATATTCGGGGTTGGGGCGCCGATTATGTTTCTTATTGGTTGTTTTTTTCTGGTAGTGATAGGATTAATCAACAGCCGAAAAAACTTCATACCATTTTTGTATCTGATGGTTGGAGCTTTAGTGATGGATTGGATCGTGGTCAACCTAACTGGATGTTTTTCAATTGCCTTAGCCTTATTGGCGGCAATGGATATCAGTACCCTTTAAATCCCGATGAACAACCGACTCCCGAAGGTGAACTTATTATCAGCCTTAAATCGGCTCACGTAGATGAAGAAGGCAATCCTGGTTTCTTTACCTACGCGCCATTAGACGGGCCTCTGAAATACAAAATCTTCTACAACCTTGACGAAGGCTCATTGCCAAGCGGTAAAACCAACCCCTCTGAGTTCGCCTCAGAAGATGATGACTTCACCCTTGTAAATCCCGTGCGAGACGGCTACATCTTCACCGGCTGGACTGGAACAACGGCAACTCAGCTTAGCGAACCCACCAAGAATGTGACTGTAAAAAAAGGCAGCCTCGGCAACCGCTGGTATTATGCCAACTGGAAGCCAGGAGAAATAATCGACGTTGAAATAGCCGACAAAGCCTCTTATCCTCTCAGCGCGGTGGCTTATTGCGAAGGTAATGAGCCTGCCGTTTCGCTGCCCTACACTGTTAAGCAGGGCGTGCCTACTTCGTTCAGGTTCACATTCGACAACGGCACCGAACCTATAACCGGCGCGTTGGACGACAGCCACATTGTTACCATCACTATTCCCGACGGTATGGCATCTGGCGTGTACAAAGGCACTCTGACATTCTGCGGCGACCCTGACATTTATTTAGAAGCGTCATATCCATTGACAATCTCAGCCAACATCCCACCAAAGGCCGCCGTTCAGCTCTACACCGATATGCTCATAGCCGACAACCACGACGGCAGGTTCACCGCATACCAGTGGTTCAAGGACGGCAGCCCGATAGCCGACGCCACACATGGCTACTATTACGATGAGAAACTCGGCGGCAAGTACACCGTGGAGCTCACCACCACCGACGGCGGCAAGTTTATGTCTTGTCCCGTTAAGCTGGTTTCCACCAAGGCTCTGGCTCAGAGCGTTAAGGCATACCCCAACCCCGCAAGAAGGGGCGAGACCTTCGCTGTAGAGATTGCCGACTACGACCCTGCCCAGGAATACTCCATTATGATATTCTCAGCCAACGGATTGCTGGTGAAGAAATTGACCAACGTGGAGCAGACCACCGAAATGTCGCTTCCCACGGGCGTGTACTCCGGCTCGCTGATCAGCGGCGGCAGCAAATACGGATTTAAACTGATTGTTGAATAAAAACCTGTTAAACTATTATGATTAAGCAAACTATATTGGCGATTGCGTTCGCAACGCTCGCCACATCATTGTCCGCACAGGACTATATCACATTCGACCTCGGCGGAGGCTTGCAGAACATCTCATTTAAAAACGACCAGGGCGACAAGAAGGTGGGCTTCGGCTTCGACACCCAGTTAGGCTACCGCCATTTCTTCAACGACAACTGGGGCGCGGGCATCGGCGTCGGCTTCAAGACATTCGCCGGCAAGACCACCGTCAACTTCAACCATAACGAACAGAACGGCGAGGACCCCGCCATCTTAGCCGAGCACAAGGAGCGCAACTACCTCACCGAGTATTCAAGCGTGGAGGAGAAGGTGAAGCTATCGGCCGTTGACATCCCCATCGGGGGCTACTACCAGCGCAGCTTCAACGACAAGTGGAGCATGTGCGCCGGCTTGAACATATTTGTCACCATAGCGGCGTCGAGCAAGTTCGAGTCAGAGTCGGGCAACGTGACAGTAAGGGCTGAGTACCCGTCGTACAAGCAGACCGCCCAAGATGTGCCAGCCCACGGACTCGGCACATATTCAGGCTTCAGCGGCTCGCCCGACCTTAAAAAACTTGCTGTAGGTCTCGGTGCTGAGTACACTATGTATTACGCCCTCAGCGACTGCCTCGACCTCGGTATGGGTATCAGCGGCGCATACCGCTTTTCCGACCTCAAGAACCAGAACTTTGAAAGTCTCTACGACGAGGACGCCCGCACCTACAACGGCATCACCCAGTCGAAACTCTGCGACGCTGTACGGCTTGTGAACCTCACCGCCACGGTGGGCATACGCTACCATCTGCCCAGCAAGTAACGGTTGATATACGATAAAATAAAAACGAGTTATGAAACCTTCATAACTCGTTTTTTTTTATTAGTAATAATCCTTAAAACTTTCTATTTAAATCCAATAATCTGTCTAACTTCTTTAACTGTTTGGGCGGCTTGGACGCGGGCTTTTTCGGCACCTTCGCGGGCAACGCGTTCAAGGTAGGCGTCGTCGTTGTAGATATCTTTGATGTGCTCGCGGATGGGGGCAACGGTGCGGATAATGTCTTCGGCAAGTTGCTTTTTGAGGTCGCCGTAGCGGATGGAGCAATCGTTCCAAGCGTTTTCAAAATGCTCGATGGTGCTGCGGTCTGATACCAAATCCATAAGGGTGAAAAGGTTTTGAATTACCTCAGGTTTGGCTTGGTTTGGCTCGGTGGGACCACTGTCGGTAACGGCTTTCATCACTTTTTTGCGGATGTCCTTGTCTTCGTCGATAAGGTAGATGCCGTTGTTGGTGCTTTTGCCCATCTTGCCTGTGCCGTCGAGACCAGGCACTTTTATCAAGTCTTTGCTAAACGAGAACGCCTTAGGCTCTTTGAAGTATTCCACACCGTAGATATTGTTGAAACGGCGGGCAAAACGGCAGGTCATTTCAAGGTGTTGCTCTTGGTCTTTGCCAACAGGCACTTTATCAGCCTTTTGAATAAGAATGTCGCAAGCCATAAGCACAGCGTAGGTCAAAAGTCCGGCGTTTACGTTGTCGGGGTTTTGACGTGCTTTTTCTTTAAACGAAGCGGTGCGTTCAAGTTCGCCTATGTAAGCGTTCATATTCATAAGCATATAGAGTTCGCACACTTCGGGAACGTCGCTCTGAACGTAGATAGTGCTTTTTTCGGGGTCGAGACCGCTTGCAATATATTGGCTGAGAATTTTTTTAACGTTGATACGCAAATCCTCGGGATGAGGGTGCGTGGTAAGCGAATGATAGTCGGCTACAAAAAAATTGCATTTGTAGTCGTCCTGCATTTTTACAAAATTGCGGAGCGCACCAAAATAATTACCGAGGTGCAGGTCTCCTGTGGGGCGTATGCCGCTTAATACTATTTCCATTTTGATGTTTACTATTTTTTATAATCGGCAAAAATAATATATTTTTTGATTTCCACTGAAATATAATTGCTTTTTTAATTTATTTGAACTATTTTTGCATTAAACGATATACATTAACATATTAATGATTATGGCAACTACAATAGCACAGAATGAACCCCAGTTGAGCGGAAAACTCACCAACGCCCAATTGGAACTGATGAAACTTTTTTCTTTAAAACTAACATCCTCAGAGATGGCTCGTTTGAAAGAAACAATGGTTTCGTTTCTCAATAGTACTATGCAAGAGCGAATTAAGAAGAAAATTGCTTCTGGTGAAGTGTCGTTGCGCGAGATTGACCGCGACAGACATCTAAGGATTAAAAAGTAATGGAAAAAATCGTCTTAGATACCAATTGCCTGATAAGGATTGTCCCTGAACAAGCCAAGTATCATTTGCTTTGGGATAAAATTATTAGTGGCAATGTTCATTTATATCTTACGCATAAGATTTTGTTGGAATATGAGGAGATTCTTACCCTAGAATATGGTGAGGATGTCGCTGATTTTGTTGTTCTTACTTTTTCTTCCTTAAAAAACATACATTATGTTGATGTATATTATCATTTCAACCTTATAAAGTCCGACCCTGACGATAATGAGTTTGTAGATTGTGCCATTGCCGCCGATGCTAAATGTATAGTAACCAACGACAAACATTTTTCTGTTTTAAAGAATAAAGAGGTCTGGCCTCAAATCGAAATTAAAAAATTGTGGGAGTACTGCAATTATTTAAAAAAGCATTAGTTTTTTTATACCCACTTAGTTTACTATTAGAAGTTTCTTAACAATTGTATCGTGAGTTTCGGGATTTACGCAAAAGATTAGGTAAACACCTGTTCGACAGCGGTTTCCACGAAGGTTTTTGCCGTCCCAAAATATTTTGCCTCCTGCCGAAACTGTATGGAAAACAAGTGCGCCGGTGATGTCGGTGATGCGCACATCAGTTTCGTCTTCAAGTCCCGAAACGTAAATCATTCCATCATAATCGGGACGCACGGGATTTGGGTAAACTTTCACGTTGTCGAGATTGCTCCAAGCGTCTTCTACATCGCCGGCGTAACTGCACAATCCCGATGAGGTGGCAAAAAACAATTCGCCGGTGAGTCCCATAAAACTTACGCTGAAAACCGTGTCGCTTGGCAGTGGAGAATTCTTAGTGTTGAAACAGAAAACCTCGCCTGTGCCGTCGTTGCTAACGGCAAAAACACCTGCGTTGGTGGCTATCCACTTGCGGTCGGCTGCGTCGGCGCAAATATCGTTGATAAAGGCGTAACGGAGAAGGTATTGCGAATAGTCGCCGTCGGTTTTGTTGCTTTGCGTTACTACGGGACGCATACACCGCGCCTCGCCCGAAAATACATCTTCTGCGTTTTGAAGGTAGCCTATTCCGCTGTTAGAACCTATCCAAATGTGGTTTTCAAGGTCGCGGGCAATGGCTGTAATGTTGTTGCCAACGCGTTCGCCGGTGGTAAAGAGCGGATAAAAAAGTTTTGTGCGGTCGTCGGACGGGTCGGTGGGCGTGCCGCTTAGGTCGATGGCAAAAACGCCGTTGTTGCCAAGGTTTAACAAAAATCCATAATCAGAAACTTGCGTTATGGAGTTAACTGCGTAATTTTTAAGCGTTTCGGATGAATTGAGGTAATGCCACGAACCATCGGGAGCAAGTATATAGATTCCACCCTTGTCTACCACTGTGATGAGGTTTCCATCGGGAGTGGCAGCCATAGCCGAAATGCGATTTTTGGGTGCAGATTCCACGCTCAGAACAGATTTTTGGTTGGCATCCTCGTATTGATAGAGAACCGCTTTGTCGGCACCTACAAACACGTGATGATAGTTAAACGGATTA
>JAGCNK010000127.1 GCA_017645985.1 Bacteroidales bacterium
CGATAATGTCTTGTCATATTCTGATTCAAGTTGTTTGCGTTTTTCGGCTGAGTAGCCTGTGCCTTTGTTTGATACGCTGTCCCAATCAAAATCCATTGTGGAAGCGTTGTTTTTGTAACTGCTTCTGGGTTTTACAATTACGTCTTCGTCGGCAGTGTCCTGTGCTTCAGTTTCTGCCTTTACCTGTTTTAGGTCGTCATTTTCGATTTCTGCGTCGAAATCCTGATTGTTTTTTTTGGGTGTCATTGATAAATAAAAATTTTTTAATAACTTATTGTGTTAGACTTTATTTATAGAGGTAATACGCTAATTACCGGCTGCAAATGTAGCATTTATTTTGCAATTCCAAACTTTATTTTGTTTTTTTCATGTTATTTTTTTCTGATTTTTTTGTAGTTATGGCAAATTGAGCCGTTGAGAAGGGGCGGTTGTAACGATTTTTTCTTATTTTTGCACCTTAGTTAATATAGTATTTGATATGAAACGTATTTTGGTAACCGGAGGAGCGGGTTTTATCGGCAGCCATCTGTGCGAGGGGCTGCTTGCCGAAGGCTGCGACGTGATGTGCCTCGACAATTTTTTCACGGGCAGCAAGCAGAATATCATCCACCTTTTGGAAAACAACTATTTTGAGCTTGTGCGCCACGATGTTATCGACCCCTTCAAGGCCGAAGTGGACGAGATTTACAACCTTGCATGTCCGGCATCGCCCATTCACTATCAGTACAACGCCATCAAAACCGTGAAGACCTCGGTGATGGGCGCAATCAATATGCTGGGTCTAGCCAAAAGGTTGAACGCCAAGATTTTGCAAGCGTCAACAAGCGAGGTTTACGGCGACCCTTCGGTGCATCCTCAGGTAGAGTCGTACTGGGGCAATGTGAATCCGATAGGAGAGAGGGCGTGCTACGACGAGGGCAAACGCATTGCCGAAACTCTATTTATGAGTTACAACCGCCAAAACCACGTGAAAACCAAGATTATACGCATATTCAACACCTACGGCCCGCGCATGATGCCAAACGACGGCAGGGTGGTGTCGAACTTTATAATCCAGGCACTTACCAACAGGCCTATCACCATATACGGCAGCGGCGACCAGACCCGCAGCTTCCAGTACGTTGACGACCTTGTGGAGGGAATGATAAGGGTGATGGCCACCCCCGACAGTTTCACTGGTCCGGTAAACATTGGCAATCCGGGCGAGTTTACTATCAAGCAGTTGGCCGAAAAGGTAATCAGCATGACCGGCTCGCATTCCAAAATAGAGTACAAGCCACTGCCGAGCGACGACCCTGTTAAACGCCGTCCCGACATTTCGCTGGCTCAGAAAGAGTTAGGGTGGAATCCCACTATCAATTTGGAACAGGGACTCGCCAAGACGATAGCTTATTTCGAAGATTATTTAAAACACAATAAATTAGAATTTTAATAGAGATGAATACAGCAGTTCTTTTGCTACACTGTCCCGACAAGCCGGGACTTATAGCCGAACTTACCAACTTTGTAACCGTAAACAACGGCAATATCGTATACTTAGACCAGTATGTAGACCACACAGAGGGCATATTTTTTATGCGTATGGAATGGGATTTGGACAAATTCCTTATTCCTACCGACAAGATAGAAGATTATTTTACAACACTTTACGCGCAGAAACACAGCATGGAGTTCCGCATCTATTTCTCCGACCGCAAGCCGAGAATGGCTATCTTTGTGTCAAAGATGTCGCACTGCCTCTACGATATGCTGGCACGCTACACCGCCGGCGAATGGAACGTGGATATTCCGCTCATTATCAGCAACCATCCCGACCTGAAACCCGCCGCCGACCGCTTCGGTATTCCTTACCACGTGTTTCCCATCACCAAAGACAACAAGGCAGAGCTTGAGCCTCAGGAGATGCAGCTGCTGAAAGACAACGACATAGACACAATCGTTCTTGCCCGCTATATGCAGATTATTTCGCCCGAGATGATTGCGGCATATCCCAACAAGATTATCAACATACATCACTCGTTCCTCCCCGCGTTTGTGGGTGCGAAACCTTATCACGCAGCCTACGCCCGTGGTGTGAAACTTATCGGTGCCACAAGTCACTACGTTACTCAGGATCTGGACGCAGGACCCATTATTGAGCAGGACGTTACACGCATCACCCACAAAGACACTATCCAGGACCTTATCAACAAGGGCAAGGATTTGGAAAAAATAGTGCTTTCGGTGGCTGTGCAGAAACATCTCGAGCGCAAAATACTCTCGTATAAAAATAAGACAGTGATATTCAACTAATTGTGAAGGTCAAGCGCGTACATATAGTAGCCTTATGCCTGCTGCTGCCCATTCTGGCTGCGGTGGTTTGGGCTGTCACCTGTCCGCGCAATCCTTTTGATGTGCCGTATTCCACGGTGGTGGCCGACAGCAGCGGCAGGATACTTGCCGCGCATATAGCATCCGACGGTCAATGGCGTTTTCCGCCTGCCGACTCTGTGCCTTACAAGTTTGAAAAATGTATCCTTGAGTTCGAAGATTCAAGGTTTTACAGCCATTTCGGGGTGGATGTGCTATCGCTTTTGCGTGCCGCATACCAGGACATCAAGAATATGAAGATAGTGAGCGGCGCAAGCACCCTCACAATGCAGACAGTGCGTCTGTGGCGGCGTCAGGACCGTACATTTTTTGAAAAATTTGTGGAGATGATGCTGGCTGTGCGTCTCGAAATGCGGCTGTCGAAAAATGAGATACTCGCGCTATATGCGGCGCACGCCCCTTTCGGTGGCAACACCGTGGGATTGGAGACTGCATCCATAAGATATTTCGGACGTCCGGCGGCAAACCTTTCGTGGGCAGAGGCGGCAATGCTGGCCGTGCTGCCAAACAGTCCGTCGCTCATCCACATCTCCAAAAACCGTCACCTGCTTTTGCAGAAACGCAACGCACTTTTAGACCGTCTATATATAAAAGGTGTGATCAGCGAAGAAACCTGCACCCTTGCCAAAGAGGAGCCGATTGTGGAATCGCCAATGCCGTATCAGAATATGTCGCTGCAACTTCTCGACCGTCTGTCGGCTGAGGCAAGCCAGGGCGTGGTGCGCACCACCATAGACTATACGCTGCAGAAACGTGTTGACGGCGTGCTTAACCATCACGTGAAAAAACTCCACGAGTCGGGCATCAACAATGGCGCAGCCCTTGTGCTCGACGTGGCTACCGGCGACGTGCTCGCATACGTGGCAAATTCGGAAAATTTCGACGGAGAAGACATCGAAAACGGTAATTATGTGGACTGTATCACTGCACCACGAAGCACCGGAAGTATCTTAAAACCATTTCTTTACGCCGCAATGCTCACCGAAGGACAGATTCTACCCAACACGCTTGTGGCAGATATTCCAACGCAGATTTCGGGCTATATGCCTCAAAACTACCGTCATACATACGACGGGGCAGTGCCAGCCAACCGTGCGTTGGCTCGCAGTCTGAATGTGCCCGCTGTAAAGATGCTGCAAACCTACGGCGGCGAAAAATTTATTCCCTTCCTCAAAAAAGTGGGACTTACTACTGTTAATCAAAGTTCTGAGTATTACGGACTTTCGCTTATTCTCGGCGGATGCGAGGCCACACTGTGGGATTTGTGCGGAGCTTACGCCTCAATGACACGGTCGCTGTACGGATATGTCAGCCATCACAACCAGTATAACGCAACTGATTGGCACTCACCCAACTTGCATTATTACCGCTCGGTAAAACGCACCGGCATTATCGCCGATCTGCACACCGAAAGCTTTATGTCGGCATCGGCTATATATTTTACACTCAATGCGTTGATCAAAGTGGAACGACCCGATGCGGAGTTAGGTTCGGAGTTTTTTGAATCAAACCAGACTGTGGCGTGGAAAACCGGCACAAGTTTCGGCTTCCGAGATGCCTGGGCTATCGGAGCCACCTCAAAATATGTTGTGGGCGTATGGGCAGGCAACGCCGACGGCGAGGGCCGTCCCGGAATTGTGGGCATACAAGCTGCCGCTCCGATAATGTTCGACATTCTGAAACTGCTGCCCCAAAGCACCGAACCGTTTCCGACGCCATACGACGACCTTGTTAACGCAAATATTTGTGCCAAAAGCGGTTACATAGCCAGTGAAAATTGCGAAACCTCGGAGGAACGTTTGATTCCCGCAGTGGGAGTCAATTTCAAAACATGTCCCTACTGCCATTTGGAGCATTTCGACGCCTCGCTGAAATACCGTGTTACCACCGATTGCGAAAGTCCGTCGAATATTGTGCATAAAAAATGGTTTGTGCTGCCGCCGGCTATGGAGTACTATTACCGCAAGAAAAATCCTGACTACAAGATACTTCCGCCAATGCGTTCCGACTGTCTGGAACATTCGGGCGGCGATGTGCACCTTCCGTTTCAGATAGTCTACCCCGAGAACTACGCCAAGGTGTTCATTCCCAAAGGATTGGACGGCAATCTTGAAAAAATGGTGATAGAGGTTTCGTGCCGCAATCAGAACGAAGTGCTTTATTGGCATCTGGACGGCGTGTTTATCGGCGAAACCACCGACACGCACAAGCTTGCGGTGTCAGCCCCCAAAGGTCAGCACGTGATCACAATTGTAGACCGCCACGGCAATTCGGTAAAGCGCACCTTTGAGGTGATGTAAAAAAAGAAACGCCGTGTCGGTCCAAAAGACAGACACGGCGCCATTAGCCCATGAAAAATAATAATAATCCTATTTTGTGGTAAGTTTGTAAATCTCGTCGAGGTTGGGAGTGAGAATAATCTCAGTGCGGCGGTTCATAGCGCGGCCAGCCTCGGTGTTGTTGCTGGCTACGGGAGCAAACTCGCCACGACCCGAAGCGGTGAGGCGTTTTTGCGGCAAACCGTCGGCGCTCAGCAGACGAACGATGTTGGTGGCACGTGCTGCGCTGAGGTCCCAGTTGTCTTTGTACTGCGAAGTCTTGATAGGCAGGTTATCGGTGTGACCCTCCACCATTATGCCGATGTCAGGATTGTTGAGCAGCACCTTCGAGAGTTTCTTGATAGCGTTCTGACCCTTGGACTCCACCTCTGCGCTGCCCGATTTGAAGAGCAGCTTGTCGAGCATAGTCACGTATACCTTGCCGTCGCGAATCTGCACCTTCAGCTCGTCGCTCTTGAAGCCGTTCATAGCGCCGGTAACGAGTTTGTTGATAACCCTTACGAGCGAA
This sequence comes from Bacteroidales bacterium, assembly GCA_017645985.1. Taxonomy (GTDB): domain Bacteria; phylum Bacteroidota; class Bacteroidia; order Bacteroidales; family UBA3824; genus UBA3824. The sequence continues at coordinate 5,218 of JAGCNK010000127.1, forward strand.
TCCTGGCGTGCGAGTTGCTGACGCATTTTCTCGATTTCGGCCTGTTGGGTCGTCGATGAGTCTTTCAATCCGCCTACCTGGCTGTTGAGCGCGTTGTAGCGTTTTTGCAGGTCGGCGTAGTTGGCCTCCATCGATTCGTTTTGCGATTTGAATTTGGTAAATTCTTCAGCGGTCTGTTGGTGCTGGGTTTCAAGCTGTTTGTAGCGTTTGTTGCTGCGTATTTTGTCCCAAATGAACAGCCCTGCGAGGATAAGCAGAGCAGCCGCCAAAATCCATACCCAGATTTTCGACGTGCTTTTCCCTGTGGTACTTGTTGTTGTTTCTTCTGTTGCCATAATTGTTTGAAAATTTGATGTAACAAAAGTAAGGAATTATTGATAATTGAAATACTTTTTTTAAAAAAAATCACAATATGGCCTATTTTTTTTTATTTATTGTACATTTTTGGGGAAATAAATGTCAGTGTCATTATGTCGTTTTGCTTTAATCTCTAACCCGAATTCTGCCATAATGTCAGCATTTTTGCCGATGGCATTTGGTTTGATTGGGGATAGTGGGATTTTAATTTTCGGGAGGCGATGCCTCTTATTAAAAACCTTTTTATTATATTTGCCATTGAAAACTTTTTGCATACGATGAACAAATTTGAGATTTTCACCATACATGGACAGGCGGTTTCGCATATACTTAACCAAAAGATTTACAACGCTATATCTCTGGTAAAGCAACTTGCGGAGCACAGCGGACTGTCGCCTCAGAACAGCGATATCGATATGGCTGAGCAGACCTACCGTCTGATGCTCGGATACACACTGCAAGGCGCCGACGACCCTAACCGCAACGCCATTCTGCGTCAGTTGCAGATTTCGCTGCTGATGATGGCAGATTCGTACAAAAACCGTTTCTTAAAAAAATACACCTCGTCGCCAGTGTTTGCCGGCAAGTCGGTTGTGCCATTGGAAAAACCTTCCAAAACCAACCTCAACGAATGGTTCAACTTTTTGGTAGCCAATGAGAAAGCCGAGGGCGAAACATTTACGCTTATTGAGGAGATTGTTTTGGACGAAAAAACTCCGTGGTATGCCAAGTCGCTTGTAGTCACTGCGTTGACATTGAGTCTGCTGCTCTTTTTCGACATTGCCAAGGTGAGGCTGCTATACAAATGCTACCTTACCAATCAGGAGCAGATTTGGCAGAGGGCGCTGGTGGGATTGTTCCTCGTGTTCTACGTATACAACAATAGGATAGGACTTTACACCGAAACCGACGAGATACTTTCGGGACTTAAACGCGACCAGAAATTCACCGAGCGTTACGAAACTGTGATTATCCAGTTTATCCGCTCCATCAATACCGAAAAACTCACTCAGAAAATCAACAAGGAGATTATTCCCGAGGTTACCAAACTGATGCCCGGCATCCGCGACAAGATGAAAGCCGATTCGCGCACCAGCGACGACAAGGTTTTTGAGGACAAGAATCCCGACTGGAGCGACTATTTCAAGGAGAATCCCGGACTGTTAGACAAGCTTGCCGACATATCAAAACTTCAGCTCGAAGGCAGCGACGTGTTTCTCAATTCGTTTGCCATGCTCAAGAGTTTCGAGTTTTTCAATACGCTGAGCAACTGGTTTGTGCCATTCTACCGTCAAAACTCAAGCGTCTCGGGACTTTCGTCGAAATACGAGAGCGAGTTTAAGATGAAGACCTTTGCCTCGGGGTTGGAACGTGCGCCCTTTATGTGCAATTCCGATAAGTATTCTTTCTGCCTGAGTATCAGCAGTATGCCCGAAGAGCAAATCAAAATTATGGGCAAGTATTTCCTATCGGAAGTGGACCAGATGAACGAACTTTCCGACGAGGACGCCCTGCTGCACAAGCCTGAGTTTAGCTACAAGGTTATCACTCAGTACATTCAGGATCTGTACAGATTTTTCAAGCTCAACAAGTCGCGTGAGGATTTTCCCGAAGTGTTTGAAAAAGAGTTCAATCCGTCTGCCACACTCTTGTACGACGCAGCTTTTCACAATGCCGGCGAGATGCGCAAGATTGGCGAGTTTTTCTTTGTAAACGAAAACTATTCACAGGCTTACGGCATCTTTGAGAAGATTTCGTTAGAGGATCCCAATTTCGAGATTTTCCAGAAGATGGGATATGCGGCGCAGAAAAACGGCGACATACAGCTTGCCCTCGACAACTATCTGCACGCCCAGCTGTTTAACGATTCGCAGTTGTGGAACCTCAAAAAAATAGGCTGGTGCTACCGCCGCTTGAAGAATCCCGCCAAGGCGTTGGAATTCTATCAGAAGGCCGAGGCTCTCGATGCCGACAACCTTACAATTGCCACAGCCATAGGACGTTGCCATCTGGAATTGGACAATTATCAGGACGCTCTCAAATATTATTTCAAGGTGGAATATCTCGACCCGAAAAACACCAAGGTGCTGCGTCCGATATGCTGGTGCTGCTATATGTCGGGCAAGATGGAGCAGGCGGAGAAATACCTTGCCAAACTGCTGGCTGTGAATCCCGAAGCCGAAGACTACGTGCTTGCGGGCAACATCATGCGCAGCCGCCGTCAGCTTCAGAAGGCTGTGGACTATTATATGAAGGCGTTCGGATTCGACGGTTTTACAATGGCTAACCTCGAGGACTCTTTCGCCGCCGACTGTGCCGCCGACGCCAAGACCAAGGAGGAGAACAATCTTATTACCGATTATATCAATTACCAATTGGCAGAAAAATAAAAAATTGAAAATGAAGATATTAGTTACAGGATCAAACGGACAGCTCGGCAACGAGATGCGCATCGTGTCCGAAAATTTGAAACAGCACACTTTCTTTTTTACCGACGTGGCAGAACTCGACATTACCGACAGCGCGGCTGTGAACGAGTTTTTCAAGCAGAACGCTCCCGACATTGTGGTCAACTGCGCAGCCTACACCGATGTGAACCGTGCAGAATCTGACCTCGACAAGGCGGAACTTATCAACGCAACCGCACCCAAGGTTCTTGCCGACGCCTGCCGCACATCGGGTGCTAAGTTTATCCACGTTTCCACCGACTATGTGTTCGACGGCACTGCCCATCTCCCTTATAAGGAAACCGACAAAGAGAATCCTGTATCTGCTTATGGCACAACCAAATATCACGGCGAACAGAATATAGTGGCAAGCGGATGCCGTTATGTTATTATCCGCACTTGCTGGCTCTATTCGTCGTTTGGAAAAAACTTTGTGAAAACAATGGCCTCGCTCGGCGCCACCAAGGAGGAGCTTGGTGTGGTTTTCGACCAAGTGGGAACGCCTACCTACGCTGCCGACCTTGCCCAGGCAATAGCCGCCATCATAACCAAGACCGAACAGGGCGACAAAAACTTCGTGGACGGAATCTATCATTTCTCCGACGAGGGAGTGTGCTCGTGGTACGACTTTACTGTTGCCATTATGGGCTTGTACAACCTCAAATGCCGTATCAAGCCGCTTCACACAGAGGAGTATCCCACACCAGCCAACCGTCCAGCCTACAGCGTGTTAGACAAGACAAAGATAAAGACCACATTCGGAATCGACATTCCTCACTGGTACGAGAGTCTTAAACGGTGCGTGGCTTTGCTCAAATAGCTACACCCTTTTTTTGACAATCTTCCAGACAATAAACGACAGAAGTCCCTGCAATACCGACACGCCCACATACGCCCAGGCGAGGCTTTCAATGGTATGTACGCAATAAAACGCCCCAACGAGCGCCCCGAACGATATGCCAACGTTGAGCGTATTGAACGGAAACACCGAAACGGCGTCGATTGGGTTGCGGTATAGCAGGTAGATCGACTGAGGCAGAATGGCGAGAATCATAATCTGAGTGATACCTTCGGCAGGAAGATATTCGCTGGTAAACAGCAGGGTGATTAAATACTCTGTAACCACATAAAACAGTCCGATAACTGCCACCGCGCTCGCTATGTATATGAATGTGAACACGTTGATTTTGTGCACGGCATCTTTTATCATTCCCCTGGCAAGACATTCCGACACGTAGGGCAGCAGCACCATTCCCAGAAACGAGTAGAAAGCCGTGGCAAGTGTCACAATAGTGATGCCCACCGAGTAGTACGACACCGACGCCAAATCATAGTATTTGCTTATGAAGATGAGCGGAAACGCCTGAAAGGCAAACAGAAAGAAATCGCCCCAAAGTCTCGGAACTGAGTATTTGGCTGCGGTTTTGTATTCCTGTATGATTTCGCTTTTTTCGCATTTCTCGTTGACCACAATGCCGCCTTTCTTGATTTCGAAGATGGCGAACAGAAGCACCGAAACGGCTGTGATTATTGTCCACCAGACGAAAAGGTTGAGCGTGTTGATGCCCGGAATTATCAGAGCCGAAACCGGCAGCAATATTTGTATCAGCGCGTTAGAGATGCCCGACAGCTTAAAGTCGTTTTTGCCACGGAAGTATACAAACAGAAACGTGGACGCCGCCAGTGTGAGCGAGTACATCAAAGCTGTGACATATAACAGAGTGTCGTCGCGGCCAACAATCAAATCGGTGAGTTGCTCTTTAAGAATAAGCGCAGCCACGCTTACCACCACTATGGCAGTGAGCATCAGCAAAATAGCGGCTATTACAAACGATTTGGCGCGGCGTGGCTTGCCGTCGCCGATGTAGAGCGCCATATATCGTGGCACGGCAATGCCAGTGCCTGCCAACATAATAAACGAAATTACTGTGGCACTGCGTTTTATGATGTTGTATTCGCCAAAAGTGTCAACGTCTACTCTGCTGCTCAGCACCTTGTTGAGCGCGAAAGCCGACAGCAGCACCACCATCTGCGCCGCGAATGTCCAAATTACATCGCCCGCCATCTTTGACCTGAGCCTCTGCTTGGCTGTTTTTATAATATCTGCAATCATACGGAGTGCGAAATTACGAATATTTGCTCCAAAAAAGATAAGATTTTGAAAAAAAACTTCAAAACCTTAGGAATTATTATTACCTTTGCCCAATTTTAGTTATCTAACCATATTATACTTTGAATATTTTTAAGGGGCTTTGTTAATTTGCGAGTTATAAAATACATATTGCTGATTGTATTGTCGGCAGCTTTTTTAAATGTTGAGGCGGAGAATGGCAAAACGGGTTCTACGCTCGATAGCCTTCAGCACGCCCTGGCAAAAGCAACCGACGACTCCACCCGTGTAGCTGTGTACAAGCAGTTGATCAGCTATGTGGGCGACCGCGATTTGGCTGTGCGATATGCAGGCGAGTTTTTGGAGCTGGGCACCCGCCTTGGCGACACCGCTGCTATGTTGCGTGCCGAACTGGGCTTTGTGTACGCCTATATCAACAACAACGAAAACCGCGAAGCCGAAAAACATCTTAACCAGGTGGTCAATCTCGCCCTCAAAAGTCGCAATGTAGCCACTCTTGCCAAGGCTTACTACCTCTACGCCGCCAATTCCGACGACAACGACGATGTGGCTGGCATGCTCGACTATGGCAACAAGTCGCTTGAATTGTACCGCAAGCTCAACGACACCTGCCGCATTGTGGACATCTATCTGATGTACGCTCAGTCGTGCGCCGACGCCAATATGTACAAAACCGCCTACGAGTATCTTGTAAGGGCTATCACGCTAAGCCATATGGCGCAAAACAAGTCTTACACAGCCGACGTGCTTGTGTTTTACGCCGCCACTATGCTGCAGCAGTTCGACAATGAGTATTATCCCGCCGACGTGCGTTTGTGCAAGTTTCAGAAAATCATCAGGTATAGCAGCGTGGTGTACTCTATTTACAACAAGATAAAGAACGATTCGTATTATTACCGTCAGCTTACGCACCTGTGTCTCATCACCAAGGCTCAGTCGTTTTTGCGCTCAGCAGAGATTATGCACTCCAAGCCGATGGCCGACAGCTGCGCCCTCTATCTGCAAAAAGTCAAAGACATACTTACCGACAACAAGACGCTCCAATATCAGACCTGGCTTGTGGAGGCTGGTCTGCACTATTACAACGGACAATACAAGAAGGCGGTGGATGTGCTTCTGCATTTGGAAACTATCAAAGTGGCTCACACCACACCTATGGTAAAACGTTCGTGCCTCCTTATGGCCAAGTGCTACGAAAAACTGGGCAACCAGTCAAAGGCGTTAGACTATCTCGACCGTGCGGCTATGTTTGACAAAATCAGCAACCGTATGGTGGCAAGCAAACGTTACGCCGACTTTAAAACCAAGCTTTTGTCGCAGACTCAGATCGACCTTATCGAAACCGGCAAGAAACGCGACATTATCCAAAAAGAGTACGACATCAAACGGCAGAGCTACATCACGATGTTTATTGTGATACTCGCAGTGGCAGTTTCGCTGCTCACTATAGTCATTATCAAGTCGTTGGCCCGCCGCCGCCGCATCAACAACCAGCTGCAGGTAAAGAATGCCGAAATCACCAAGCTCAACAAGAGCATCATAGAACAGAAGAAAGAGATTGAGGATCGTCGCGACATCATCACCATGCAGTTCGACATGGTGGAGAATTTCAACGAGGCTATCACCACCAACATACGCTACGCCGGCAAGATTCAGCGTGCTGCCATTCCGCCCGAGAGCGACGTGCGCAAGATTTTCAACAACAGTTTTGTGCTTTTCCGCCCGAGAGACATTGTCAGCGGCGATTTTTACACCGTGATGCGCAAGGGCGTTTTCAATATCTTTGTGGTGGCAGACTGTACGGGTCACGGCGTGCCGGGAGCATTGCTTTCGATGCTTGGCATCTCGGCGCTCAACGACATTCTGCGTCATTCGCCCGACGACGACAGTTTCTCTCCGGCGTTGGTTTTAGACAGGATGAAGGCGTTTATCGTTTCTGCGTTCGAAGGCAAAAACGGTCTCGATATATACGACGGCATAGATATGGTAATCTGTGCCTTAGACACCCGCAACAATAATTTGCGTTTTGCGGCAGCCAACCAGAGCGCGTTTGTTTGGAAGAAAGGTGTTATCCACCGTATCAAGGGCGACAAGATGCCTGTGGGCAAGTATGTTAAAGAGTTGTCGCGCTTTTCCGACCAGTCGTTCCAGTTGGAACCCAACGACGAGGTGTTTATGACAACCGACGGCATACAAGACCAGCTTGGCGGTCCTGACGGCAAGAAATTCCTTCTGCGCAATCTCGTTACGGTTTTTGAGAGCGTGGGCGGAATGCCGCCTGTACGTCAGAAAGTGGAAATAGAAACTTCGATCGACCTGTGGCGCGGAAGGTTGCAGCAGATCGACGACATAACAGTAGCAGGATTCAGTGTTTGATTATGAGATACTTGTTAAACATATTGATACTTATTTTGGTGTTCTCAATGCCTGTTTCGGCGCAGATTGGGGCTGGCAAGTCGAGTTTCGACGCCAACTACAAAGCTGCGTTCCGCGATTATTACAGCGGAAATTTCGACAGCGCATACCATCGCACCCAGATGATGATTGAGGAGGCCAAAAGCAAAGACGACCCGAGGTATCTGGCTGCGTCGTACACCTTTGCCACGCTTTTCAGCGACCACAAAGGACACGTGGCTGAAGACCTCGACAACCTGTACAAGGCTCTCTCCATCTATAAGGATTTAGGCGATTCGGCACGTATCTCGGCTGTGTACAGATATATCGGCGAGGCTCTCGGCGACTTGCAGATGTATCAAAACGCATACGATTTCTTCTACCGCGCCATCAAGATTGCGGGCGACTGCGACGATGTTTACGAAGAGTCGCGCGGTTACAACTCGCTGTTTGAGTACACAATGGTGGATTTGGAAACCGAGGTGGACTCTGCCGGAATTAGCGGACAGCTGCGCAACATCATCAGCAAGATGGAGTATTTCAGCCATGTGGTTGCCGACGACACTCTGGAGCATATCCACCGTCAGAATGTGGCGCGGATATATATCAACCTTGCCTCGGCATACATACTCAAAGCACGCTACGAGAACAATATAGCCTATGCCGACAGTGCTCAGAAATATATCGAGAAGATACGCAAGGCTATGGGCTTTCAGCGTATCACATTGATGAGGTCGTATATTATGGAGTCGTCGGTGCTGCTTGCCAAAAACAAGCCGAGCGACGCCTTTTACCGTCTAAAGGAGATTGAGAAACTAACCGCAAACCTGCCCCTCACCAACACCGACTTTGCCAAGCTGTATCACAATCTGAGTGTTGCGTCGCAGCGTCTTGGCAATCTTGAAGAGGCTATCGACTATAAGGAGAAGGCTCTCGAATATCAGAGCCTCACAGTAAACGAGTACAACATCTCTGTGGGATTCGAGTATCAGACCAAGCTTATGGCCGACAACGAGATAAGCGCTCATCAGCGCGACAAGGAGCTGGTAGAGTTTGCCAACAACGAGAAACTGCGCAACGTCAGGTTCATCGGCTATTGGGCGTTTGGCATTCTGTTGGTGCTTGTGGCTGCTCTCTCGGTTCTGGGATTGGTGCTCCGTCGCAACAAGAAGGCCACACGCAAGCTCAACATCCTTTTCAACAAGCTCGAAAAGCACAACCGCAAGCTTGTGGATCAGCAAAACGAGCTTACCGAGCAGAACGACCTTATTCAAAAGCAGCGCGACACCGTTGACAAAATCAACAAGGAGATAATGTCGAGCATCACATACGCCCAGCGTATTCAGAAGGCTGCCTATTCGCAAGACAACGACATCAAGCAGCTGTTTTCCGACTCGTTTAGGATGATACGTTCCGACTCGTTGGTTACAGGCTGTTTTCACATTACCCACGAATATAAAAGTATAAAAATACTTGTGGCTGCCACCTGTTCGCGCAACGGAGTGCCTGGCAGTTTCTTTGCTATGCTCGGACTCTCATCGCTCAGAGAGGTGCTTGTGAAATACCGTCCCGAAGGCGAGTTCTCTCCAGCCGAGTTGCTCTCTTCCACCGATTTCAACCTTCGTCAGCTGCTGAGCAACTCCCGAAACGACGACATTGTGGAAACGATTGACATGTCGATACTGGCATTCGACGTTGAAAATCGTATGCTCTCTTATTCAGGAGCCAACCAGGGCATCTATTTTTGTCACGAGTCGGACATCAAGTATCTTGCCGGCAATGCTCACAGACTGGGCGATCCCAACAATTCCGAGTTCGTTACCGAAAAGACCCCGATAGCACCTGGCGACATGGTGTACGTATTCAACAACAGCGTGGAGAAACAGGTCAACATCTACGATATGACATTCGACACCTACCATGTGAAACAGATGATCAAGCGCGTGTCTGCTCTGCCTTGCGACCAGCAGAAAGAGGAGATAAACAACACGATGACAAACTGGCTCGGCACCAACAATCAGACTGGTGACATAGGAATTATTGGTATCAGATGTGTCTTTTGGTAAGATTTTTGCACTGAATTTAAACAAAATTAATAGTATGCCCTACATTATATATATATCAGTAATCTCCGCTCTATTGCTCGTATTTGGGCTGTGGGTGGCATCGGAAATCAAGAAGTGTAAAAGTTCCAAGGAGGAATTACAAGCCGGAATAGACCGTCAGGATGGTCAGATAACCGAATTGCAGAAAACCAACGCTCTCAAACAGGACGAGCTCAACGGCATTGTGGAGGCATACGATTCTGCCGCCAAAGACCTCAAAGCCAGCATCCACTATGCCGAGCGCATACAGAGGGCGGTGATTCCTCAGGCTTCGGAATTCAAGAGCCTTTTCCCCGACTGCTTTATTTATTTCAGTCCCCGCGACATTGTCAGCGGCGACTTTTACACATGCGCATCGTCGCCCGAATACAGGATAGCCATTGTGGCAGACTGCACGGGTCACGGCGTGCCGGGAGGTTTCCTTTCGATGCTCGGAATGTCGGCGCTCAAAGACCTACTGTCAAAGCAGAAAATATCCAAGAACTTCAATCCTGGCGATATTCTCAACTCGCTGCGCCAGTTTGTGCTGACATCGCTCTCCGAGGAGTCGGAAGACGACGCAGCCACAGTGAGCGACGGTATGGATATTTCGCTCTGCGCCTTCAACAATGATTTTACGCAGATTCGCTACGCAGCCGCCAACCACACTATATATGTATGCCGTGGAGGCGAAATTATCAAGCTCAAAGGCAACAGAATGCCTATAGGACGTCATCCCAAGCAGGATGTGCCATTTGAAACTTTCACATTCGACCTGATGAAGGGCGACACAGTTTACCTTTGCAGCGACGGCATCCAAGACCAGTTTGGCAGTGCCGACGATATCAAATTTACCACCAAGCGGTTGGCTGCAATGCTCTTGGAGCATAGCCAGGAACCGCTACAGCAGCAGAAAGCCAGCATATCCACCATAGTAGACGACTGGAAAAAAGGTCGCGACCAGTTCGACGACCAAACATTAATCGGAATAAGAATTTGACAGCCATGGATTTAACAGTATCTTTATTTACCATATTGAGCGTATTGATTACGGTTTTGGGCGTGATAATTGTCGTTGTGTGCCTTTTGGTATTGTTTAAGCACAAACAGCAAGTGTCGGAACTGCAAACCACGTATGATACCAACGAGAAGTCAATCAGCCAGTTGCAAGGTCTGATAGCCGAGCAGGAGAACACCATCGCCATCAAGACCGAGCATTTTCAAAAGACCCAGCATGAAAACACCTCGGGCATACGCTACGCCAAAAGGATACAGAAGGCTGCTTTTTCGCAAAACAAGGAAATCAGCGGCATTTTCAACGAGTTTTTTATATTCTCCAAGCCGCACACAATAGTCACCGGCGATTTTTACAAGGCTGTAGAAATAGAGCATTACAAGATATTCGCGCTTGCCGACTGTTCGGGACACGGAGTGCCGGGCGGTTTCCTCACAATGCTGGGACTTTCGGCGTTTAAGGAGTCGCTTTCGCGCCATTTTTACGACGAGAACATCGACCTTGCCGCCATTCTCGACGAGATGCGCGATTTTGTGAAATCGTCGCTCCGCAGCACCGACGACAATATTGCCACCATCAACGACGGTATGAACCTTACCGTCTGCGCATTCGACAGCCAAGGTGGCGGAGTACGTTTTGCCGGAGCCAATCAGAATGTATACGTTTATTCGGGCGGACAGCTTACCACCTACAACGGCGACCGTATGCCTATCGGATGGTCGTTTAAGGGCGACAGTCCGTTCTCGGAGACCTTTATTCCTGTGCACAAGGGCGATATGCTCTATCTCACCACCGACAGTCTGCAAAACCAGTTTGGCGGTCCTGAGAACTCCAAATTCTCTTCCAAACGTCTTGTTTCTATGTTTGAGCAGCTGGGTTCTCTGCCTATCGATCAGCAGGAGGCCACCGTTACCGAAATTGTAAACAAGTGGGTGGAAGGCTACGAGCAGGTTGACGACCTTACAGTGGCAGGCGTGAGAATCTAATCAATTACAAATTAATGCTTTAGATGTTACGAATAGTGTATTCGTGACAACATTCGTATGCCCATCAGCGTCATATCGTCTACCTGGATGGTGTTGTGCATCCAGTCGCGAATTGTGTTTTCAAAATTTTCTTTTTGTTGCAAGCAGGGGAGGGGTGCGTTTTCGCTGAAGAATTGCAGCAGACGCTTGGTCATAAACTTAGTTCCAGAAATTCCGCCCATCTGTCCCTGAATGCCGTCGGTCATCATATAAAGCATATCTCCGGGGTTGAGAGTCTCGGTGATGGTGGTAAACGGTCCGTCCTCTTTGATATGTCGGCCTATTGGCATACGGTCGCCCTTGAGTCGTCGGATAGAGCCTTGGCTCCATACGAACGCGCTGTGGTATGCTCCGGCAAAACGGATTTCGCGAGTGGCAAAGTTGACCGCGCATACCGACATATCCATTCCGTCGGCGGTGGAGAAAGTCTCGTCGCCAGTTTCGTCGGTGTCGGTGTCGCCGGTGAAAGCGTCTTTCACAAAATCTCTCATGCTGTCGAGCACACGTCCGGGTATCACGTCGTTGGTCTGCCGAGCCAGAATCTCAGATATAGCCGAAATGCCGAACATCGACAAAAATCCTCCGGGCACGCCGTGACCAGTGCAGTCGGCTATCACAATCACATTGAAGTCGCCGCATCGGGTAACGTAGTAGAAGTCACCGCTGACAATGTCCTTGGGCATAAAGCAGAGAAAGCTGTCGGGAAATATTGACTGTATGTCTTCGTTGTCGGGCAGAGCCATCTTCTGTATATGTTGGGCATAGCGTATACTTTGAAGTATCAGCGAGTTGTATTGTTCCACCTTCTCTTTTTGGGCAGTGATGACAGACTGTTGCTGGATAATCTCTTCCTGTTTTTGCAGGAGAGCTTGGTTTTTGATTTCGAGCAGGTGGTTCATATTTTTTTTGCGCTTGCTGTAAATGAGGGCGATTACCACCAACACTAAGCAGATGCAGAGGGCAGTCACCACACCTTGAAGCTTATGTTTTTTGTCGTTGATATCTGATTCGTAGATGGCCTGCTGCACTTCTTTTTCGGCATCGGCTTTTTTGCGTATTTCGTCGAAACTGCGCTGAATGTGCGCTTCGGCTATGTGTCCGAGTTCGATTGCGTGGTGCGAATCGTTGGCTAACACGGTGAGGCTGTCGGTCCATTGCTGCACCTTGTCGTATTTTTTTAGTTTTGAATAAATATCGATTAAAAGTCTGCAGTATGATATTCTCTGAGTGCGGTTCATCAGTTTGTCTTTGTTGATTTTTTCGGCGGTGGTTTGCGCCTTTTTAAAATCTCCTTGATAATAGTTGATTTGAGCCGCATACAAGGTGGTCATTGGAATATAAATCGAGTCGCCAATTCTGTGAATCCAATGGTTGAAAAGATCAAGATATTTTTTAGCACTGTCAACGTTTTGGCTGCGAACATTGGCTTGATGAATATATATTTCGGCTTTTACGCAGTAGGTATGGTTTAGCGACAATTGGCACTCGTAACTATCGCATCGTGTGCGTTCAATCACATTTTGAGCCGAGTCGCAATATGCAATTGCCAAAGTGCTGATGCTGTCGCGCTCTTTTGCTTGTTTGGTTTCTGCCATACGGTCGTACATCATTGCTTTTGAGGCGTATACAATAACCAATTGTTCGGGTCGTTTGATGGTGCGACATAGTTCAAGTGCGGCATTGCTGTATTGCACAGCCATTCCAAAAAGTTTTGCCTTGGCGCATATCTGGCATAGTTGTTTGTATGTAGACAATATCACCAGAGTATCACCTAGTGAGATAGATAGGTCGAGAGCTTGATTGTATTTTTGGAGAGCGCCTTGAAGGTCGTTCATTTCTTCAAGCACAGCGCCGGCGTTGATTAACATTTTGCTCGGCAAAAGTGATTTTTTTTGATCTTTGCATAGTTCGTAGGCTTCGTTGTATAGGCTCAAAGCTTTTTCA